>NZ_QSUR01000095.1:0-589 GCF_003439055.1 Bacteroides sp. OM05-10AA | reverse complement strand
CGTTCGATAGATCAGCTAAAGCATACGTAGTCCCGAGAGAACTTTGCCAAATTACAAGCAATAAAAGTAATACCAATTTTCTACTAAATCTCTCCATAATCAAATTGATGTTATAATATTTCTATTTTCAACGACCTATAGCTATCCAGTCAAATGAACGAGTACTACTTCCTACGGTTATACTATTATCTGCAAGTAGAAACTTTCGCATGACATTTACATAAGATGCTGATTTATTATACGGTAAAGCAGTATATAATGTATGTTCATTAGATACTGTCTCCATCGTAGTCACAAATTGATAGGAGGCATCATGAAAAGAAATAGGGAACCATATAGTTGCACTTCCCGCTGATGAATTAGTTAAATGCCCCCATTGAATTAGTAGGCCATCTTCATATTTTCGATAACCGTTTTGTCCCAAATTTTGCTCTTTAATTTGCGCAGATTTTGTCCCGAGAGAACTTTGCCAAATAATTGCGGCAAAAATCAATACTATTTTTCTACTAAAACAATTCATAAGCAAATTGGTGTTATAATATTTTCTACTTCCATCTTCCTATTGCGATCCATCCGAATATCTCCCCAG
>NZ_QSUR01000094.1:388-604 GCF_003439055.1 Bacteroides sp. OM05-10AA | reverse complement strand
GAATATAAAATATTTGCAACTGTATATAAGCCTAGTAGTGACTCCGCCGTATATTCATCATCTCCTTTGGCAATAAATAAAACAGTTAGTAGATTTTATTTGAATAGAAATTATGCAAGTGGGGGTACTACTGGATTATCACAAGAATCATGGGACTGGTTTGCGATCGGGCGTTGGAAATAACTAAAAAACAAATATTATGAAGTATTGGAAAAA
>NZ_QSUR01000094.1:0-336 GCF_003439055.1 Bacteroides sp. OM05-10AA | reverse complement strand
GGTTCAGTAGAAATAACGGATGAGCATTACAATCAGCTATTAGATGGGCAGTCTAACGGTTTACTGATAGTTGAAAGTAAGAATGGATACCCGATTTTGGTAGAATATGAGTACGACATTGAAGAAGTGCGAAAAATGAAAATATCTGAAATACAGATATTTGACAAATCGGCCGATGTCAATTCTTTTAAAATTAAAGGGGAAAGTATGTGGTTAGACAAATCCACACGTGTTGGATTATTTAACTCAATTTCGATTGAGAAAAATGCAGGGAAAACGCATACAATCCTGTGGTATGATGCAGTGAAGTATGTTATCCCTATACCTGACGCTTTA
>NZ_QSUR01000093.1:0-777 GCF_003439055.1 Bacteroides sp. OM05-10AA | reverse complement strand
GGTATAAAAGCCTACGAGTTTGAAAACGATAAAAAGCACATTTTCGTAATGCAACTCCTGCTCGCGAATCACATCATAGCCTGTATCTGCAAAGAAACTTTGCAGACGTCGGAAGAAAGAGTTATAGTCACCGGAACGTACTTCACGGACAAACTTCTGAATTTCAAAAGGAGACTCCACCTTATTTACGTTTGCATAATAAGGAAGTAAGAAACGGACAAACCCCTCTTCCACTTCACGATTCGGAAAACCTAAACGGTATATGCCAAACTCTTCGTCATATCCCTTAATAGTGAGATATCCGCTCTGGTAAATCACCGGAATGGGATTACTAGATTCCGAGTCGATGCTGTTCAGCACCTGTTCGTCTGTCTCCTCATGAGCCATCCGTTCCAAATCATAGTGATGCTTCTTCAACAAGTTCACCAGATAAGTGGGTGTCCCCGTCTCAAACCAGTAGCTGCCGAACTTCATCTTATCAAACGTGTTCAACAGACTAAAAGGATTATAGATTCCGATGGTATGCTCCACAAAGTGGTAGCCATCATAACATTCTTTCAATTCTGCGCACACCTGTTCATAACTCATCTTCTGCTTTTCTGCCAACTGATGCAATTCCTCCTCCAGATTGTCATGTATTTCTTTCTCCGTGATACCGCAAATATCCACAAAGCGTTCATCCATTGAAATATCCTTCAAGTTATTCAAGTCACTGAATACGCTCACCTTGCCAAATTTTGTCACCCCAGTCAGCAACGCAAACTTGATGCAGCCGTC
>NZ_QSUR01000092.1:0-851 GCF_003439055.1 Bacteroides sp. OM05-10AA | reverse complement strand
GTCTATATTTTCCTACCACTTTCTATAATACTGATTATAACATTTATTTCACTGGAGCAGTAAATAATACAAGTGAATCTTTTATATATGCTCCGGGGTATGACCTTAATGGTAAATATACATCATATTGTAAAGTTCTCACTCGCGGAATAAATTCAACTCCGGCTATCGTTTGGACTGGCTGGAATTTTACATGGTTTGCGATCGGGCGTTGGAAATAACTAAAAAACAAATATTATGAAGTATTGGAAAAATGGATTCTACGACGAATACCAAGAAGGTTCGGTAGAAATTACGGATGAATATTACAATCAACTACTAGCGGGTCAATCGGCAGGGTTACTCATAGCTGAAAGTAAGAAAGGATGTCCGATCTTAGTTGTGCATGAAGCTTCTATAGAAGAAATCAGAGCGCAAAAACTTGATGAATTACGATTGTTCGATTCATCTGAAGCAGTGAATCAGTTCAGTATAAACGGAGTATTGGGATGGCTAAACAAGTCTACACGCGTCGGGCTTATGAACTCAATCAATATTGAGAAAGAAGCCGGGCGATCTGAAACAAGTATTTGGATTGGTGATACAAGGTTTGTCTTATCAATCGAAAGAGCTATTGACATTTTACAACAGCTAGAATTGTATGCCCTTGCTTGTTTTAACACGACACAAAGGCATACGAAGGCTATTCAACAGCTAGAGACAAAAGAAGAAATTAAAGCATACAACTATTATGTAGGCTATCCGGGAAAGCTAAGTTTCACCGGATAACCGACCGTATAATCATAGTTTTCAATTTCCTCAATTGTCTGCAATGATCTGACTGCTGCGATGTGCGATTGTGTCACATTGTA
>NZ_QSUR01000091.1:397-1219 GCF_003439055.1 Bacteroides sp. OM05-10AA | reverse complement strand
CAAAATGGATATTATAAGCTACCGGATGGGCTAATGATTCAATGGGGAAAAAAAGCTGGCGGTAGTTCATATCAGGGAACTATTACGTTGCCACTTTCTTTCTATGATGATTATTATTCATTGGCGTGTAGTGCTATCAAAGGTAATACGATTGATCTATCAAGTTGGGTTGTTAATTATTTAAAGAAAACTAAGTCTAGTTTCAACTATATATGTACTTATGCAGCAGAAGGAAACGGACAATCTAGCTCGGAATTTCATTGGATTGCAATAGGACGTTGGAAGTAGTATAAATTTGTAACATAAAGATAACAATGAACGATTTTAGTAGAAAAATAGTAGTAGCTTTAATAGTCATTTTCTTGCAAAGTTCTCTTAGGACGAACGCTGCATTAAAAGATTTTTCCAATGTATCAACAAAAAACCTTTCTCAAAACGGATATTATAAGCTACCGGATGGGCTAATTATACAATGGGGCTATTCATCTACATCCGGCAGAAATAAAACGGTTTATTTACCAGTATCTTTTTATGATACTTATTACACAGTAGTGATTTCAATGAAGCGAAAAGAGGATAGCACAACTAATCTCACGTCAGACGTTTGGAATCAAAGTAAATCATCATTTATAATGTATGGGCTATTCCATGCGACAGATATTAATAACGGAGCTTATACGGGTGGGTTCAACTGGCTTGCTATTGGTCGTTGGAAGTAGAAAATATTATAACATCAATTTGAATATGAAGGATTTTAGTAGAAAAGTAGTAATGTTTTTAATAGTCGTTTTTGCACAAAGTTCTCTTAGGACGAACGCTGCA
>NZ_QSUR01000091.1:0-387 GCF_003439055.1 Bacteroides sp. OM05-10AA | reverse complement strand
AAGTTCTCTTAGGACGAACGCTGCATTAAAAGATTTTTCCAATGTATCAACAAAAAGCCTTTCCCAAAATGGATATTATAAGCTACCGGATGGGCTAATGATTCAATGGGGGCTTTCAGAAGTTGCAGGTTCAAGTAGGACAATATACCTTCCTGTTTCATTTTATGATACCTATTACAGTCTTGTCACAAATGTAACAAAATCACAAGGAGCAACAATGTCAGTCGTTTCATCTTCAATACTATTCACAACAAAATCTAATTTTGTTGTGAATGGTACTTATCAATATGAAAATGGCGATTATGGATATTTGCAATCAACCGAGAAAATTTATTGGTTGGCTATTGGTCGTTGGAAGTAGAAAATATTATAACATCAATTTGAATA
>NZ_QSUR01000090.1:0-1303 GCF_003439055.1 Bacteroides sp. OM05-10AA | reverse complement strand
CAGGGCAGACGCATTAAATATTTTACTATTTCATAAGGGATTATATTTATATTACTACATTGATTATTAGTTGTATATTCTTTGCCTTTATCAATAATTATGCTTACTTTTATAAGATAATATGAAACATAAATTGACATGAAAATAGGTTTAATTGACATTTGTAAACAGATAGATGACCCTAGAATGAACCGCAAAAAGGTTCATAAAATGGAAACTATTATATATATATCGATTGCGGCTGTTATCTGTGGCGCGCAGTCCTGGAATGAAATCGAGGAGTTCGGTTATGCCAAGTTTGATTTTTTTAAAAGTAGAATTCCTGATTTGGAATTTATCCCCAGTCATGATACCTTCAATCGATTCTTTAGCATTATCAAACCCGATTTTTTTGAATTAATATTCCGCAATTGGGTAAGGCAAGTCTGCTCGGAGGTTAAGGGAGTCGTAGCTATAGATGGTAAACTAATGCGTGGACCAAGCAAATGTGATGATGAACATACTACAGGTAAAGAAGGATTTAAACTCTGGATGGTTTCAGCCTGGTCTGCAGCTAATGGTATATCTCTTGGTCAAGTAAAAGTCGACGATAAAAGTAATGAAATCACAGCTGTCCCTTTGTTAATTCATGCACTGGACCTTGATGATTGTATCATCACCATTGATGCAATGGGATGTCAGCTGGAAATAACAAAAGCTATTATTGAGCGGAATTCAAACTACATTATAGCTCTAAAGAAAAATCAGAAAAAGAGCTATGAGTTAGCTAAGGAAATCATCGATGGTTATGAAAACAGAGATGTTATCCTTAATAGGGTTACCCGGCATACCTCCGAAAGTACAGGACATGGCAGACTTGAAACAAGAATTTGCACTGTAGTTAGTTACGGTTCGAGCATGGAGAGGATGTTTAAAGATAAATTTGTGGGATTGAAGTCAATAGTAGGAGTGAAATCCGAAAGGATAATAATGGCAACAGGGGAACGTACCGAAGAAAGAAGATATTATATAACTTCATTGGGAAATAGTAACCCGGAGGAAATAGCTAATGCAATAAGACAGCATTGGTCCATTGAAAACAATCTGCATTGGCAACTGGATGTTACCTTCAGAGAAGACTATAGCAAAAAAGTACAGAATGCTGCAAGAAATTTTTCTGCAGTCACAAAAATGGCACTCACGGTTCTGAAAAATGATAAGGGAACAAAAGGAAGTATGAATCTGAAAAGACTAAAAGCAGGGTGGGATGAAAGCTACCTGTCAATACTTTTGCAGGGCAGTGCTTTTTAATGCGTCTGCCCTG
>NZ_QSUR01000009.1:0-198033 GCF_003439055.1 Bacteroides sp. OM05-10AA | reverse complement strand
ATTATCTTGATTTGCTTCATGAACTGATAGATGAATGCAAGATAAGGATAGAAGGGAAAGAAATGGAATTGGAGTAAAACCAATTAATAAAGAACTGAAGTATGATAAATAAAAACGTAAAAATGGATGACCGTACAGACGTTACGGTGGTGGAATTTGGAACAGGTGACATCCACATAATAGGCTTAGACTGGAATGAAGAGAATGCTCATGGCGTTTTATTTTCGGAGGATGTACCAAAAGACGTTACTAAGTGGAACACCGTGGATAATGTAATTAAAAACATATCAGAGGCTAAAAACCCCGTTGTTCTCCGTTTCACTCGCATAGAATCAATAGAACAACTCATAGACTCTTTGGTTGAAGTCAGAAACGCTTTCAAAATAAGAAGGAACTAAAGTATGACACAAGAAAAATTCATTGCATTGTCAAAAGAAAAGGTTGCAAAATTGAATAAAGGTTCAAAAGAAGCAGAGGAAGCATGGAGAGCCGGGTATCTGTATTTAGCAGAGCAGTTACGTATCAGCTTCAATAACAAAACGCAACTTTACTTTTTAGAAGAAGTAGAAGAAATTGTCGAGGACTCTTACGAACTTGATGAATTTGAATAACGTAAAACAAAATTAGATATGAGTAAATTAGTAAAAGATATACAGACTAATCCAAAACCGATGTTTTACGCATGTGTTTTGGAAGGATTGCGAAAAATAGCTTTGAAGTGCGGGTATGCACTTGCAGTTCATGGAACATGTGCATCTGACCTCGACTTAATAGCTGTACGATGGAGCGATAACTACGAGTCACCTACCTATTTAATGGAACAGTTCGTGCAGGAGTTAACTCATTATAGCTTCTGTGAGATGGATACTATTGAATTAACATGCCCGGAAAGAAGATATAAGAATCAGATACATTATTCTATCCCGATTATCGGTGATTGGTATGTTGATTTGACTGTTATAGATTGTGTTTAACTAATAACAAAATTAGAAACGAGCCAATAACGGATGGGACGGTAGAAATCCGGCAATTAAATAGATGTTCACCCATCATGAGGCTCTTAACCTGAATACAAATGAATAAACCGAAAGTAATAGAGAAGTTCGCTGATAATGGTGAACATTCTCATTGGGAACTGATAGACTCGGACACAGGAACAGTGCTTTGGTCAGAGGATTCAAATGTTAATGAGATAATAGAAATAGAAGGATACAAGTTTCGTAGAGGTGATATCTATGATATTTATGATTGCGAGCGTGATAAACAGATGTTCCTTAATCGTGAAGCTGGATTTATAGTCAGGACTTATGGAGATAAAAATCATAAGCCACAGGAATTCAGATTTGGAGAACCTATTGCCTATGAAAGCACCTCATACGATATATACGGAAAGAAAGATAAATGGAAAAAACGAATGAATGAGGCTATTGCTTTATGGAAAAACTCACCTAAATAATAATCGTATAACAATAAAGAAAGGAACTAAAAGATGATACTCACTACTGGTAAGATAGTATTCGTTACCGATTCAGATGATTCAGACTGCTATATTGAGAACTTAAGGACGGAGTACAACACAAATCTTTATCGCATAAAGATTGATAGAACGCTTAAACCTCCCCATTACCAGCTATTCCAGGAGTATAAGGAGGGCAAACGAATATTGTGCCGTGAGTTATTTTCTTCCAGCAAGCTGGAAAAGATTGTAAAATATATAAGTGAAAACATTCAATAAGAAAAAGATATGAAACAGACATTAGAAGAAGCAGCAAAAGAATATGCAAATGAAAATTGCTGGATTCCAGAAGAACTACATGATTCAGAGATTCCTGATTATATGGAACATTTTGCCAAGCACTTTATCGCTGGTGCTGAATGGAACGCAAAGCAATCTCCATGGATAAGCGTAGAGGACAGGTTGCCGGATAATCAAGACATAGTATTAGTACGTGGTGAATATGGTGGAAAGTGCACTGCCTATCTTCATGGCAAAAATAGTGGATTTATTACTTACGGAGAAGACGCTTATAAAGTCTTCGGAGAAATTACCCACTGGATGCCAATACCGAAGTTTGACGAATAAATATTAGAAAGGAGATTAATAAATGACTGAAGAAGCAGCAAAAGAACTGTTTCAATATGAACAATCTTTATTGGAACAATATGGGCATATAAGTGTAATAACCTTTGACGAGTGGTGTAAAATTAAAAAAATTAAGATAGAATATACTAGAACAGATTAAAGAGAAAGGAGATTGATATGAAAGCAAAAATAAAAACAACCGGAGAAATTGTGGAGGTTGAGGATTTATATGATGATGGTACTGCCTTAGTGAAGGACAGATATTTCAAAGTGTCAGAATTGGACTTCTTTGAAGATTTTGAAGCCATTGATTGGGAACAGAGGCGCTATGAAATAGCAAAATCTGCCATGCAAGGAATGCTTGCACATTCTACAAGATATAAACCTAGAAATCCAAATACGAATTGGCATAATGCCATTGCGGAAGAAGCTAAAGAATTATCAGACGCTCTTATCAAAGAATTAAAGAAAGAAACAAAGTTATGAGAACAGCAATATTTTTAGGAGCAATAGTAATTGCTGCAAGTATTAATAGCAATTTTATTCATGGAGGCACAGATCTACTATCTGTAGTTCTGTTTATTTTTATAGGGGTAGATATTATTGATTTATGTATTAAAATAAAGAAAGGATAAGTCATGTATGTAGCAAGAGATAAAGGTGGTGATTTATATCTTTTTCAAACAAGACCAAGAAAGGGTGATAAATTACATATCTGGCTAGAGGAATGTATCAATAATATGATTAAGCTTGATGCTTCTTTATTTCCCGAAGTAAGTTGGGAAGATGAAGAGCCGACAGAAGTTGAATTAGTAAAGAAGTTATGAATAAGATATTACTTGCTAACTGTGGAACATTAGAACCTTCTACACTTTCCACTTTAAAAGATAAATGTACCGAATTGGGGTATGAATTAGTTGAGGAAGAAAAACTCAAAGTTGAACTTCCCAAAGAGAAAGTTTACACTATTATGCAGCCACCACCGCCTTTGCCGGATATAACAATGCTGGACAGTCCAGTCAGTAATTGCAGAAAAGTTCGTTCTTATCATGAGGGTGATAATATTCACTACAATAAATGTATCAGCAAACGTAGAAAAAAGAACAAAAATAAGAAAACGCATAGAAGGAGGAAATAACTATGGGATTTACAACAGCAGCGTTTATACGCAAAAATACACCGGAACTCCGGAAAAAGTTGGAGGAATTGGGATATAAAGACGCTTCTACGGTACAAGATAATTATACCGCAATATATACAGATGAGGAAGAGGGCGAGTTTTTCACACAGTATTTATCTAATATTACAGATGATGAAATTGCAGTCGATTGCGGAACCAACGAAGAGCTTTTCATTTCTATAGCAGCATTGAGGGATGATATTGATATACACCAATGGTTTACAGATGGCAAAGAATGGTTCCAATGTCGTTTTTTTAAAGTAGGCATGCATTATTCTGATAAGCCAGAGATTTTGTTTGAAAGATGGCATAAGGCTACCGTAGAAGAGCTAATCGAACACTTTAGAGGAAAGGAGGAAGACAAATGAAAGAAGATTTTGTAACATTAGAGACAGCATATCTGCTGAAAGAGAAAGGAATGTATATAGATATACGATTTCCTACTAAATACATCGCCCAGAAATGGCTACGTGAAACTAAGAACCTGCATGTTGAAATATCCTATATGTATGGGAATTATTGGATATATGACATACTGACGATTCCAAAACATGACATGGTAGGATTGTCGGATAGACCACTTATCCATTACATCACCTACGAAGAAGCATTGGAAGCTGGAATACAGGAAGCATTAAAACTAGTGAAGGAATAGCCATGCCAACAAGTGGATCTCGTTTCCGTTATGAATGCCACGGAGAGATAAAAACCAATAAAGGCATTCTAGTACAAACAAGCCTATTTGGTGTATAACAAATCAGAAATGAAAGTATCACTTAAAAAGGCTTTTACCATATTAGATGGAAGGCTATCAACGAAAATGGATGATGTATATGAAATGCTGAATTTTATATTCTCCGAAAACCTTTATACACATCAAATTCCAACAGCTATGCGAAGGTTAAAAGAGTCGAACCCCGATTGGTTTTCGGATGGAGTAGACATAATTGAATCTATAAAGCAGAATTACAATACAAATGATTTTCAAGAACTCATGGAGATTATTGATAAAGAGTTTTATGCTTATGAGATTGATTTGGGAAAAGTTGAAGCGTTAATAAACTTTTCAGATGGATTATTTCCTAAAGAATAAACACTCAAAATAATAAGAATTATGAACCAAGAAGACCTACTGGCGGAATGTATGAAGGAAGCCATGAAAGTGGAGTTCCTTCATACCAGCGAAGAAATCAAATTATGGGCTTATTCCCTGTATAATGCGAAAATATGGGGGAGGAGTGTGAAGTAATAAACAGGAATTTATTAACTTTGTGCTACATGTCAAGTGGCATGTAGCTAATCAGACGAAAAGACATGAAGTTATCAGTAAAACAGGAAAATTTTTGTAACTACTATATTGAGTGCGGAAACGCATCCGAGGCTTATCGTCGTGCATATCCAAGTAGTGAAAATTGGGCTGATAAAGTGGTATGGACAAAAGCGTCGGCTCTGTTAGATAATGGTAAGGTTTTGGTAAGGGTAAAAGAGCTTCAAGAAGAACTAAAGAAGAAATCAGACATTACAAAAGAAGAAGTATTGAAGATGCTAAGAAGCTTTATGTATGCTGATATACGCAATTTCCTTACCATAAAAAACGGCAATGTTACTTTCAAAGATAGTGAGGACTGGACTGACGAAATGGCAATGCAAGTCGAAAGCGTTAAACAGGGGAAAGAGGGGATTGAAATAAAACTGAATGGACGTACATGGACCATCCAAAGGATATGTAAAATGCTTGGCTTTGATTCTCCGCAAGATATGAATGTAAATATTGTATCTCCTATGACCAAAGAGGAAGCCAAACGAATAATAGAGGACTTATGACAGGAGAAGGATATGATTACATACGAGCATTTTGCTTATCAGGGACGTTAAATTATACGAGATACTTCTTTAAAGCAAGATTCGGTCGCAAATTTGTAGTAAACGACCATCACGTAAGGATATGCCAGGCTCTTGATGATGTGATTGACGGAAAGATAAAAAAGCTGATAATAAATATAGCTCCCAGATATTCCAAGACAGAATTAGTAGTTAAGAATTTCATATCGTATGGGCTTGCAATCAATCCATCTGCAAAATTTCTTCATTTATCTTATTCGGATGATCTGGCTAATGATAATTCAGAAGAGGTAAGGGATATAGTTAAGTCGGAAGAGTATAAGCGTGTATTTCCTTATGTGGACATTAAGAAAACAAGCGATGCCAAAAAGAAGTGGTATACAACAGAAGGCGGAGGAATGTACGCAACGGCTGCCGGAGGACAGGTGACAGGCTTTGGGGCTGGTGCTGTCGATGAGGAAAACGATCTATCCAAAGAATTGGAAGAGTTCAAACCGTCGTCTAAATTTGCAGGTGCATTGATTATTGATGATCCGGTTAAGCCTGAAGATGCAATATCTGACACTCCCAGAGAAAAGGTTAACCAGAGATTTGAAACAACTATAAGAAATCGTGTTAATTCACGAAATACTCCTATAATAATCATCATGCAAAGGCTGCACGAGCATGATCTTTGTGGGTATTTGATGGAAACAGAGCCAGGAGAATGGAATGTCTTGTCTCTTCCGGCAATAGTATATGAGGATGGTAAGGAGAAGGCTTTATGGGAGTTTAAGCACACTCTCGAAGAGTTACATAGGATGCAAAGGGTGAACAGCTATGTTTTTGAAACTCAATATATGCAGAATCCAACGCCTATGGAGGGCTTGATGTATGGAAAGTTTAAGACTTATGAGACTATTCCGATAACCAATAGAGCAATAAGGAAAAACTACACAGATACAGCCGATACCGGAAGCGATTATTTATGCTCTATTGATTACATAGATACGGAGATTGGGAATTTCATTATTGATGTCCTTTTTACGCAAAAAGAGATGGAGTTTACCGAGCCGGAAACTGCTAAGATGCTTACTAAAGACCAAATATCTAAAGCAAATATAGAAAGTAACAATGGGGGAAGGGGATTTGCCAGAAATGTAGAGAAGCAGATGCGGATGATTGGCAATCCCAAAACTCAAGTAAGTTGGTTTCATCAGTCTAAAAACAAAGAGGTTCGCATCTTTACCAGGTCTTCCGAAGTGATGAATCTTACTTATTTCCCTGCTGATTGGGAAAGAAGATGGCCGGAGTTTGCATCTCAACTGAAAACATATAGGAAGAGAGGGGAAAATGCTCACGAAGATGCCTGCGACGCTCTTACAGGAACAGTGGAAATGAGAGGTGAGATAGATGTCTTATACTACAAGAAAGAGGAAATAGGGGCAAATAATCAGGTATTTGTTGAAATACATCCAAATATAAACGGATTATTTGTATTAGTTTCTTTTTGCGTCGTTGGTGGAAAAGTGTTTATGCTTGATTGTTTCTTTTTTGACTCTTTACTTCCGGTTGATCGTCTTAATAATATTGAAGGGAATGTACAGATGGAAATACCTGTTGAAATGAAGCATTATGCGGATGATTACAGGAGGAATGTTAATCATAATTTGTGGGTAAGAGAAGAAGCAACAGACAAGAAAACTATGATTGAATCGTATAAATCGATTATTAAGACAATCTACTTCCCAGAGTCCGACGATTCATTTTCTGCCTTAATCGCTAACATGTCTGATTATGATGGGATTAATAGCTTTGAAGGCATGTATGTGCTATCTTGTGTGTGCGCTCGTGTGAAATCTTTAAAGATGCTATAATTACGAATAATAATTATCTATTTTTATTTGGACTAAATAGAAATTATTTCTATATTTGCAGTGAGGATACCAATCCCTTCGTGTGAAGATGCACGGAACCTATACTTTTTTATGCTATCGGCTCTTTCGTTAGCATGTATGTCCGTAAAGACCACTTCATTTCGTAGGGAATGGTTATCTCAAATCAGATAATCATTCTTTTTATGTCTAAATTAGGAAATTGGTTTCAAAAAAAGATTAATATATCTGCTCCTTCCATGAGGGAGGCGGTAAAAACTATCGAAAAAGATTCTAAAGGGAATTTCTGGTATCTTACCAATTTCTTCTCCCCATCAGGTAAAATCAAAAATGACTATGATCTAACTTTGGATCAAGATAAAGCTGATTCTCTTCTTGTATGTACTCCGTTCTCTACTGTTATAAATAAAGTCGGTTCTCTCTTCGCAAATGGGAGAATATATGTCACAGACAAGGATGGGAATGAAAAAGAGGGATATAACGATATTAGAGAATTGCTGTCACGTCCTAATCCGCTTCAGACGAGAGTAGGATTCTTCAAAGAGATCGAGATGTCATTGAAACTTTTTGGATATTGCCCTATTTTTACTGTAAGATCGTCCAGAAAATCATTGCCACTTGCAATGTATGTTATTCCTGCGCAAATTTTTCACATGGTTTCGTCTGGTAAGCTATTTCGCCAGTATGATATAGAAGATATTGTTTCTAAAGTTTATCTTGAATGGAATGGATTGCAGGAAGAGTTATCTGACGAAGACTATCTTGTAATTTATGATAGTTCTGCTAACATAAATGGAGCCAATCAAGACATTAATTTTTCGTCTGTTACAGATTCGCTCTCTATGCCGGTCAATAATTGGATAGCAGCAATGACGGCTAGCTATCAATTAATTGTAAACGGTGGACCCAAGGGTATAATATATTCCGATTATACAGATAAAATGGGAAATGGAGCTATGACTCCAGAAGAGAAAGAAGTATTAGAAACCAAATTAAAAGAGAAATACGGTATTCTCAATAAATTTCCTATCCTGACATCAAAAATAAAACTTGGTTGGATTCCCTTGAATTATGATGCATCCCAGCTTAAACTTCACGAAGAGGATGAACGGTGTAGTAGAAAGATATGTAATGCAATAGGTATTGACTATAGTTTATTTGATGAATCTAAATATGACAACAAAAGCATAGCGGAAAAATCAGCTTACCAAGGTCTTATTATTCCTGATTCGGAGAAAGTGACAGAAGCTTTGACGGAGGCTATTTGTCCGAAAGGCGTTTTTATAAAGTTAGACTATACTCATATTGATTGCCTTCAGCAAGACAAATCAGCATCTTCTTCTGCATTTCAGAAAATGGCTTCCTCTTTAATTCAATTAGTTGAAAAGGGGCAAATAACTCTTGATGAATCCAGGAATGAGCTGGCAAAGTTTATTGATATTGATCCGGACAATCCCAAAGGTGAATTAAAAACTAATAACTCTATTGAAAATGGACAAGGCTAATAAATATAATGGAAGAATGGGAATGCAATATAAGACATTCTCCATTTATGCTAAAGAGGTAAACTACGACAATGAAAGCCGGACTATTAGCGGTTACGCTGCGATCTTTGGCAATAAAGACAAAGCTGGAGACATATTGGTTAAAGGCTGTTTTTCAAAAAGTATTCAAGATCGAGGTCCGGAAAGTTCTGCAAATGACAAGATAATCATGTTGTGGATGCATAACATGAATGAACCCATAGGACGGATTACAGTATTAAACGAAGATGAAAAAGGACTTTATTTTGAAGCTGTAATAGACGAAGTGCCACGAGGTGAGCAAGCAATAAAACAGCTTGAATCCGGAACTTTAAACCAGTTCTCGATCGGATATCAGTACGTGTGGGAGAATTGCGAATACGATGCGGAAAAAGACGCTTTTATTGTGAAAGAAGTAAAGTTGTATGAAATATCAGTAGTCTCTATCGGTTGTAATGGAGAAACTGAATATTTGGGGCTAAAATCCATAGAGGATGCCGAAAAAGCTTATGAAGAATTAAATGCCGAAATATCTGAAGTGTGTTCAGGGATGCCCGCATCCAAACAACAAAAGATACAGAGAATTATATCAAAAGCAATGTCACTTGCATCATTCAGGCCGGAGAGTCGGAAAGAATCTACACCTGAAGGAGATGGAGCCGACATGCACGGCAATAAGGTAAAATCAATGTTCAAAAATTTAAAATTAAAGTAGTATGGGAAAAGAAGTGAAAAAGGTTGAGTTTAAGGATTTCCTTGATACCAAAGGATTGTCCGAAGACGAATCTAAAGTTTTTGAAGTGTTTTCCAAGGGGCTGGATGGCTACATGGAGGCTCTTTTCGCCCAGTTCATGAACGATGAGATTGATTCAAAGTCAATGAAAGAATCAATTGATAATGCAACAAAATCTATCGAAGAACTGAAAAAAGAAATCAAAGGATTTGCAGATAGTGAATCTATCAATGAACGTTTAAAATCATTTGAAGAAACAATCGTTCGGATCAAAGCCGCGACCGAGAAAACAAAAGGAGGCGATATCAGATTTAAGTCTCTTGGAGAACAAATTGCTGATGCTTGCAAAGGTTTTGTAACCGAGATTAACGGAGTCAAAATAATTGATGTTGAAGCTCTAAAGAAAAAGGGTGGAATTAAATTTGATGTCGTAGTGAAAGCTGCTGCCGCTCCTGTAATGACTACAGGCGGAAGTCCTGTTGCCGGTGGAATTACAATTGACGATCAAATCAGTGTAGCTCCTCGTAAACGTGCATCTATCCGTGACGTGGCTAATGTAGCAAGTATTTCTACTCCGTCCGTAGTATATGCTGAATTGAAAGATGTTACCGGTGATGCTGCATGGGTTCCCGAAGGAGGTTTAAAACCTTCAATGACAGCATCCGTGGAGACTGTTACCGTTTCTGCTGGAAAGGTAGCTTTGACAGCCAAGGTTACAACTGAAGTTTTACAAGATATTCCGCAATTGGAAAGAGAAATTGAAGCCGAGATTATCAATAAGATTGGTTTGAAAGAAGAAGATGGTATTTTCAATGGTACCGGAACCGGTGGCCAGATAAAAGGAGTCGGTGATTCTATTCCGGCATTTTCTTTGACGGGGATTGAAGTATCCAAATCACCTAATATGTATGATGCAATCGTTGCCGCCTATACACAGATTGTAAGCGTGAGCAACATGGCCTACTCTCCGAATGCCATTCGGATGAATCCGGTAGATTACGCAAATATGCAGCTCACAAAGAACGACAATGGTGATTATATCCGCCCGTTCAAGATTGGGGATGAATTGATTACCGGACTCCGTGTAATTCAAGATCCGAATGTAACGCTCGGTTCTTTCCAGATGGGAGACTTCCGTTATCTGTTTATTCGGGATTATGTTGTTCTTTCTATGAGTATAGGCTGGGAGAATGACGACTTTACTAAGAACTTGGTTACTATCTTGGGAGAAAAGAGAATGCTTGCTTATATCAAGTCGCAGTACAAGACGGCATTTGTAGCTGATACATTTGCCAATGTGGTTACTGCTATAACCAAAAGTGCTTAACGTTAAAAGATAAAATATGAAAAGAAGTAATATTAATACAGCAAAAAGCGACAAGTCCTATAATCTGGACTTGTCGGAAGTGCACAAAGTGACATTCCAAAAGGATTTCGGTGCATTTAAAGCAGGGGATGAAACCCATGTTTCTCTTCCGATTGCGATGAAATGGGTAAAGATGGGAATAGTTTCGGAAACTTCTGAAATTACTTCTGCGGCCGCCACCGCAGGATGCTCCGATCTTTTGAAAAAAGATAAGAAGAAAGGAGAATAAACGATGATTATTGACGGCTCATACTTTACGGGAGTGCTAAGTCTCGGTATTATCTGGGATATAGACGATGATTCAATCACAAGAAAGGTAGAAAGGGATAATCTTCAATCGTATATCGACTTATACGAGAAAAAGTATCTCCGAATGGTCTTGGGAAAAAGTATGAGTCGTGAATTCATTGAATATATCCTATCAGGCGAGAATGATGTCGATAAATGGGAAAAACTGAAAGAAAAGCTTTCTAATAAAGGATATAGTCCAATAGCCAATTATGTGTATTTTCACTATGTTAGGCGGTGCGGGATAGTACAAACTCCGGTAGGGACTACATACGCCTCTGATGATAAAAAGGCTGACCCAAACCCTCTTTTGATTTCTGCGTGGAATGACATGGTACAGATGAATGAAGATTTGTATGATTTCCTGGAATCAAATAAGGAATATGAAGGTTTTGTTTTTAATACAACCATGCTTGAATGTATAAATGGACTGGGAATATGAAATCAATAAACGATATATTTAGAGAAATTGTAGCTGATACCGCCAAGGCATACGGCAATAATGTATCTTATATGTTTGGGGATTGGGAGTATATTGCCGGTCAATTAACCGAATGGAGTCAGTCTCAAGAGAAAAGCAAGCTAAAGTTTCCTATTATATGCCTCTATTCTCCATATATTGAGGATCGTACATCTAAAGTTCCAAACGCCAGCCTTGAGTTTATTATTATGGTTGATACACTCAAAAAATATACCAATGAAGAAAGGGAAAGAGTATCATTTGTGTCGGTTCTCCGGCCAATATATGAAGCATTCATAAAAAGTATACTATCTTCTCCCGATCTAGTAAATGAGTATAACGGTATAATTCCTCATTTATATACGGAAAACTACCGGTATGGCAGAAAAGGTGTGGAAGCTGATGGTAAACCATTTAGAGACTTCATCGACGCTATCGAGATAAAGAATTTGAATATTAAAATTAAAAATATTAAGTGCTATGGCAACAGAATTTAGAGAATGTGCCGGTGTAGCTCAATTTAATACCGGTACTTCAAAATGTTTGTTTGATCCTGGAAAGGTAAAAGCTATTATCCTTACAATGCACGGGTACAAACTTCCGGCAAATGCAACTGCAGAGCTGTTGGAAGCAGCTTGTCATGACGACAGACCTAATCGAATCTTCCCGATCAAAACTATTATTGAATATGCTCCGTCGGGTGGCGAAGCCAACAAGAGCGCTACTGGATATGGTCCTAACAAAATTACTTCGTATTCTGCAAAGGATGATGTTTGGACTGTAGACGAATACGACGCAAGTTTGAAAGCCAATATCATGGTAGTCAAAGGCGTTGCTTTTGATGCGTACTTCGTAGACGAAAACAATGTTGTGTACGGTATGAATGATGGAACTGGCGTTCTTGCCGGTATTCCTCTTTCCGGTGTGTATCCAGGCGGTCAAGATTGGGATTCATCCGGTACGGAAGCCAACCTTACCATAGGAACTATGTTCAAGGACTACGAGAAATACGTGAAGAATGCTGATTACCGTGTATATAAGTTTGATGTAGTAGAAGCCTTAAAAGGGCTTGTCTATGTGGATCTTGTAAAAATGGACTCCGGAGAAAACAATTACAAGCTGAAAGAGCATTTCGGTAATCTTGATGTTACTTCTTTCTTTGGTGCGGCACTGGCAGAAGGTGCAACAAGTTGTTTTGATGGTAGTGTGTCTGCCGTTAAATATGAGAACGGAAATTTGGTTATCACGGCTACAGGAACTCCTTCATTAAAATCACCAAAGGTTCTTCAAGAGAATGGGGTTGTAGGTATTGAGCAATGGGTATCATGAAAGTAGAGGGAATCAATTTCGTAGACGAAGAAGTCCGGAAAATGAAGAAAAAGGAGTTTATTGCTAAGCATAAAGTTCTTTTTTCTGACCGGACTGAAATAGAGAAGGAAAATATCCTCTCTGATATCTATGATAAGATAGTAGGTGTCAGATCTCCTTTAGAGGATACTATTTAAAGTGGTTTGTTTTCAGGAAGGGGGAGGGCGTTTGCCTTCCCTTTTCTCTTATATGTTTGCGTATGGCTACAATAAAAGAAGCATTGGATAATGTGACAGCTTTTGTTAATGGGTTTGAAGGAGAGATTCAAAATACCATGGATTCAAACAAATCTCTTGTTAGGGAATTTGTGACGGAGCAGTTGTATTCAGGTGTAAATGGGAATGATAAGCCATTACGACCGACTTACTTGAATGACCCTTGGTTTGCTACTGATGAAGCCGGGAAGTGGAAGAACAATGCAAAGGGGTATGCTAAGATGAAGAAGAGGATAACAAAACCTACCCCCTCTTTCCAAGGTTATCCGGCTAGGGATATTTATACTCCCAACCTCATTATAACAGGCGAATTCTATGATTCTATACGTGTCTCTTCGTCCTCAAAGGGATTGAAGATAGAAACGAGAGGAAGCGACATAGGACCGGATATAGAAAGGAAGTATGGAAGCGCCATATTGGGAGTAGGAGGGAAGTCCCGTGAATACTTCCTCAAGTATGTGCTTAACCCGGCTCTCAAAAATTACTTTTCAAAATTTGGCGTATTATGAGTTGTTGGTGTCAAGGTAATAAAAGGCTTGCTTCTATAGAGAAAATGCGGGAAATCGCAAGAAAAGCTGCAAAAATGGAGAAATCGGTGTTTATTCTTTATTCCAAGGAGGATGGCAGTATTTGGTATGCAAAAGAGGGGGAAGATTACAAAGGTGTTTTCGTCGAATATATATATCCGTAATACGAAGAATAGAACAATGTTCATGGTGTGTAGTTAGAAAAATTACGGGGGTTATACAAAAAGTGTAGGAAATATAGAACAAAATAGTGAGTTGCTATAAGTTTACTAGTGCATAAGTCGGTTTTAGTACAAAAAGACAAATAAACCACAATAAGCGAATTGTGGTTTTCCGGAAGTGAAAATTTTAGGCTTATAATTGGATATGAAATAAATTTGTGCATAGAAAATAATACGGCTATCCTCACGGCTGAAAGATATAACGCCATCGGTGAGAAGTGAGGAGCTTGCCTTTGGCGCTTTTTTTATATGCCAGGCGTGGTAGGTTCAGCAGGTCGGTAAGGCGTGAAGAGGTTCGAATCCTCGCTTGCTACAAAATCGGTCAAATTAAAATCCCCAAAAGCAGAATATTGACCGAACTGCTAATGGGGACATTTATTTACTTTTAATTTTATGCAATGACATGAAAGCATTAAATTACAGGAGCAAAGATAGTGAAATTATTCCTATCAGCAATAGTCTTTTTGTATCAAATGATGTGAAAGGGGATGATGCAAGTCTAAGTCTTATTTGTAAATCCAATTTTTTAGGGCATGAGATCAATGTATATGGTTCATCTGAATCTCCCTTGTTCCTTGCTAAGGATGTGGCAGAATGGATTGAGCATTCAGATGTATCAACTATGGTGAGAACGGTTGATGAAGATGAAAAGCTGACCCAAACATTGTTTGTATCAGGTCAAAGAAGAGAATGTAACTTTCTCACAGAGGATGGTTTGTATGAAGTATTGATGCAATCTCGCAAGCCAATAGCTAAGCAGTTTAAGAAGGGTATAAAACAAATCTTGCGTGAAATACGCACTACTGGAGGATATATAGCCACCAAACAGGATGATACTCCTGAAGAAATTATGGCACGAGCCTTATTGCTTGCGCAAGCCACTTTGGCAAAGAGAGAAGAAAGATTAAAACAACTTGAAGCCCAAAGCGAGCAGCAACAAGCAATTATAGAACTACAAGAAAAGAAAATAAACCAAGCTACACCAAAAGTAGACTATTATGACAAGACATTATCAAGTACAGGATATCTTACAGTAAATATGATAGCGGCTTGTTTGGGAATTTCCGACATCAAGTTGAATAAGCTTCTTTGCCAATGGGGAATACAGTATAAGGAAAGTGGGGTGTATTATCTCTATTCTAAATACAGAAACAAAGGGTATACAGTGCACCGCCCATATCCATACAGGAGTAGTACAGGAGAAATCAAGACAAGACAACACATGTACTGGACGGAAATAGGGAAAAAGTTTATTATTGAGTTTTATAATTCTAAAATGGCAGCGTAATATGGAAACACCAATGGAGAAGCCTCTTGCACTTCTTGAAGAAGAGGAAATATTAAAAGTTGAATCAGAGAGAAATTCATGCATTATCTCTCACATCATAGGAGTACCTTTTATGGAGATAGCCTTTTATAAGACCTATGACGGTCTCTTAACCTTAGGTCTTAAAATGGATGGAAAAACAGAGCATATATCTATTGAATCAGCAAGGAAACTAAATAAATATCTGACAGAAATGTTATCAGATATTTAGTCTTAATTCACTATAATACAATAAAGAAAGGGCAGCCCTAAAGCTACCCTTTCCCACCTCCTTAACAAGAGATGTCGCCCGATTTGGTCGTCGGCTATCTTAGTAAATTCTGATTAAGTGTTCTAAGGTCGAATTTAGGACTTTTAGGCTTCCCGGTACACTTTATTACCTTCATCTCTATTCGTACATTCTCCGCCATAATAAGTGGGTACATCTTATCAATCCACTGATCTATTTCTTCGGGAGTCATTCTTCTTTTTCTTTCCATATCGGTATTAGTTTAGCATATTGGATATTCTGATTAACTTCTTTACAAATTCTTCTTCGTCTCCAAATCCTGAACGGGAAAAGTCCCGGAAGGCTCTGAAAACTTTCATGCAAGCAACGCCCTCGATAGGCTTGTAGTCACACTCGAAAGTGCTCATCCGTGGAATCTCAATCAAAGAGAATCTATACCGTTGCTTCTTGCTGGGCTTGAACCCGTTCGGGTAGTACTTGTCCGCCAGTCTCCTTATCCCTTCTACGAATAATTCTTTAGCGTATTCCTTGCTATTTTCCGTGTAGCGGGAATATTCCCTTACGAACGGGATTATCTTCGAAATAAAAGCCGGAAATGTGGCTTCCTCGAATGGCATATAGCTCTGTACTTCGTTGTATATCTTGTTTATCTGTCTACTTTGCTTCAGTGTGAAATAATTCTGTTTCATAGTGCCTTTTCTTTTTTTGATTATAAACTTTTCGATGTAAATGTATGTAGCGTGTGTTATGCTGCTCTTTCGTTATTAAATATCTTATGAAGGAAAGCCCTTCCTAATTCAGTCCATACGGTTATCGTATTGGTTCCTATGCTTCCGTCCGATCGAGTGAACTGACTTGTTCTTGTTTTTGTGTACCCGTTTTCACTATATCTAGCTGTCAGCATCCATTGGCCGGACTGATAAAACATGACTCCCTTTTCTTTTAGGGACTTGTGAAGCTGCTCGGCTGTTCTCAATGACAGTTCTTTCGCCATCTGGGTAGATGTGTAGGTGTTGACTGATTGAAGCACACTATCTACGTATTGCACTTTTGGGGCTGCCTGCTTGATTTCATTTGTAAGGCAGGCGTTTTGCTGTTCCAACATTGCTTTCTCCGCTTTGGCTTGTTCCAGGCGTTTGCTTAGTACTTGCATGGCGTAGGCTATTGCTTCATCGTCGTTGCTGACGGTCGTTACTCCAGTCTTTAAGAGTTCTTTGATACGGTCATTGCACCATAAATAAAAATCTGGAGACAGCCATTGAGCAAAAATTAGTGCTAAATCTTCATATAACCAGGTTCCTTGATTGTTACCACCCTGATTTACAATAACTAATCCCGTTGCGGGAATTCCCGTTTTGGCTGATAATGAAATAATTAGCTCATTAGTTTGTTTCAACGAAAGCCAATCATTTGTACGTTTATTGAATGGCTTTGCCATTTGTGTGGCGTTAATCATTGTATTTTCGCCACTCATAAAAGAAATTTGACTACCTTTGTAGTCGTAAACTACTGGTGTATTCATATAATTGAGTTGTTTACAGTGGGCAGATGCTACGAACGTCTGCTCACATTGTTAATAATAGGTTAGCACATGAAAAACTGTCGTTATCGTCACCGAACATCTTATATCCAGCAAGCAGGCTTAAAACGATGATTGTCATTTCTATCATAATCCTATCTTACTAAATAAGTTTAAATAAATAATCTGCGTTTTCGATAAAGCAGTAAATAGTAAAATACCCTTCTTGACAATCAGCATATATTATACTATTTCCTTTTTCTGAACCGTCTTGTAAAACAGTATATAATCTATTGATTACGATGTTATTTCGGTTAGCATGCTTTATCAGGATATTAATCTGGTCAAGTTTTGTTATTTCTATCATATCCGTATATTTTAATGGTTGGCAGGGCAAAAGCCCTGCTGGTTAATTATAGATTCATGTAAATGCAAGTAAAGTCACATTCTTCATCGTAGTCAACTTCCAGCTCCTTTTTGCCTGCGAAGAAGTTTTTTATTTTGGCTACTGCGTTATCATTTCTTCCATCGAAAGAAAATGTAGCCGATTTCTTTAAAACTGTGACCTCGATAGTTATTCCGGCAATTACTGATAATGTTCTTTCTAATTCTGTTTTCATAATCTTTATTTTTTAGTTGTTATTACTTTATTTCCTTTTTGATGTTACAAATGTAGGGGTTTATGGCAACACAAACAAACTTTGTAGCTGTAAAATGTAGCCGTTTAATAAACTTTTGCATATACAGACATGTTATGGTATATGATTACATACTTATTAACGATTAAATATTTTGATGTAGTAAATAGCTACTTTTGTTGTATTATTGATTTTCTTGTTTTATATTTGTGGCGTTTATTATAATATACTTTTAATATGGATATAAAAAGCATTATTAAAGAAAAAGGCTACACAATACAAGATGTAGCAAAAAAGATGGGGGTTAACAGGGTTACTCTTACTCTAACTTTACAAGGAAATCCAACCTATAAAAAGCTGAAAGAAATAGCAGATGCTATAGATTGTGATATAGTTGATTTCTTCCGTGATGAAGTTTCAAATTTGAGTACACATCAAATAAAAGAGGAAGAACTTACCGCCCTAATTAATCACAAAGGAAACTTCTATAAAGCTAATACAATAGCCGAATTAGAGAAAATTGTAGCTGAAATAAAAGAAATATAAGGAAATATTTGCTTTTTTGTGTATTTGTATGTTAATTTGCTTTCGTACAACCAATACATAATATTATGAGGACTGCATTAACACATTGCTTTTTTATAGTACTAACTTTTCTCTTTGCCTCTTGTGGATCATTGCCAAAGCCTTACTCTTATACAGGCATTCTTGATTATTCAGATTTTACTCGAAATGGCATATTTGTAACAGAATCCCCTACGGTTAATTTTGATTATACTCCTATAGGAAGTTTGGTTTCTAAATCTGAAGGTGGATATATAAATACGACCTATAAAGAGCCTGTCATAAGTGATTGTTTTACCGATATGATAAAAAAGATAAAATCATCAGGAGCCAATGGAGTTATAGGGTTAAAAATTAATTTTGATTACTTTAAAAATCAATACACACACCGTTTATCAAGCATATATGTTACAGGAATGGTAATTAAGTCAATAAATGAAATTCCAGTTGCAGAAGTGAGTAAAGATAACAAAGAGTATTTATGTGCTATAGAAGGTATTGGATGCTATGTAATTGATAGGCAAAATAATGGAATCAAAATACAGACGGAAAAGCTTCTAAACGAAGAACAAATTAGAGCTTTTTATAAGAAACATTCTTTTGGTGGAAAGATGTTACAATTCTTTTTAGGTTCAGAAAGAGAGGCTTACTATGGTATTTCTGATGGATTTATCATTGATTACAAAACAAATTCTTTTGTAAAGCTATAACATACATGAAAAACGTTTTATTTATACTATTATCTTTATTATTCATCTCTTGCTCAAAAGACGATGATAAAATTGATCCTTCCCAATTCATTGGTGATTATGAATTGAAGAGTTGTTTTACCGATACAGACTTTTATTCAGATGCAGAAGGAGGATGCGAAATATTCAAGGTCGGTAATACCATAAGAATAAGTTTCTATGTTGATAAAAACAGCAATGAGAATATTTCTTTTGATGGTTACTTTGACGGAGACCAGCTGTTAACCTCGGATGAAGAAAACTTCGGCAAAATTTGGGAAGGCTCGCTGGGAATATACATAGATCAGGTTGATGGAACTACTTATGAATTTTGGAAATCTTCATATGTAAATTCTGGTGGTTCTTCCTCTTCGGGCAGATGTCAAGCGATAACTCAAAAAGGTACTCAATGTAAACGTAAGGCTAGTAAGGGGAGTATATATTGTTGGCAGCATAAAAACAATCATTAATCATATTTCCATCTCCTAACCAAATAACACAATAGAATCATGAAAGTTCCTTCCCGCCCTTCGCAAGAGGGGCGGTTTTTTGTTTCTAATATAACTGTTATTAGTGTTCTTCCCTTACCTGATAGCCAGCTAGAAACTCGTGGTCTTAGTCGGCGAGAAGATGGGAGTGAAACTGTTAATAATTAACATTAAGAGCTTAGTGATGGTTAAATAACCATTGGAAATGATGAATTTAGTGATCGTTTGTTGGGTGTTTGTTGTTGTATTTGTATATTTGCACGTCGATAAATACGATACGCATAATTATATAGCAATAACACTCACTAGAAATATAGATTGTCTAACAATTAATTATTTCTACGAAAGGAGATAAAAATGAAGCCATTATTGTACACGCAACACACATTGATGATAGAAAACTCTTCTATATCATTTCTTATGCAAATGAATCAACTAAGGGATAAGAAGATGCTCCATTTAGAAAGAGAAGATTTATTTATTTCCCCCCAATAAATAAACAATGTTTGGCGTATAGTATATGATTTAAAATCACCAATTAATATAACGCAATTGTAAAATGCCTATTGTAAAAGCAAAGTCTGAAGAAAACATTATTGCTGCTAATTTGTTAGTAGATAATGGGAAGCTTGCATCATCAATTCATTGTTTATATTACTCTTGTTTCCAATTATCTAAATATGTGTTAGCTCATTATGAGGGATTTAGTTATGATATTCAAGATAGGGAAACTAAATCTGTAGATTCTCATTTTTATATTTCTAGTCATATAAGTGATAAGTTATCCCAAAAGAATAGATTTTATGGAATTGACTATAATACTTATCATAGCACATTAAAAATGTTAAGAAAAAGAGCAGATTATTCTAACGAGGAAATAACAGACAGAGATGTTGCTAGAGCCAAAGATAACGCTGAAAAATTGAACAAATTACTCACTGAAAAATATGGAATATTATGAATGCTAAAGATTTTATTACTGAAAGTTTGGTTAGAATCGCTAATGAAATATCTCAAATCAACATAAGGTATGCTTATGATGAGATTACTAATTTCCATATTATAGAAATTTCTCCAGAAGAAATAAGAAGAGGGGATGAAAAATATATGGAGATGGAATATGAGTTGTGGAATAATTTTCGTACAATGTTTCCTCATGAGGATATTTTAATTTGTGAAATTAGCGATACAAATAATATGGATAATATATTATTTGAAAAAATAGCCCCAATATCCATTTCAGGGTATACTTCTTGTGAAAGTTCATGTGTTATTCCAGATTTTGACGGGATATATCAATCTTTCAATTATACAATTACTGAAAATAATTATACCAATACAATTGAACATTTTAATCTTGCAGCTTAAATTATGACAGAAAAAGTAGCTAAATTCCGACTAAAAGAATATAAAATAAATAAAGCTAACATAGAATTTAATCCTTCTATGCCAATTTCAGAAGACATATCTATTGAGCTTGAAAGAAAAAGTATGTCTAATGAAGACGAAAATCTGTATAGATTAGAATTCGGTGTGAAAATTGCAGATAAAGAACAGAATCTTCAAGTATATGCAAATCTTATTGGATTATTTGAATTTGATTCAAACATAGATGATAAGACAAAATATATATTTTTTAATATAAATGCTCCAGCTATATTATTCCCTTACGTAAGGGCGTATATTTCTACTCTAACTTCTTTATCAGGAATTAGACCGATCATATTGCCAACGATCAATCTTGCAAATTTTGAAGGAAAGCAAGATTAAGAGTAGTGTATAAATTATATATAGAAGCGGACTAACCTCCGCTTTTCTTTTGCCGTTTTATCTTATCTTTATTCATTCTAAATAGCTTGTAAATTTCGCCAATTCTTTTTATATTTGTGCGGAAACTGTGTCAAGTGGCATGGTACTTAATTCGCACGTTATATGGCTAATGAATTAAAAATTACCGATGTTGTCGATCAGAAAGCAATCACCCAATTACAAAATATTAAAAAAGAGATTGACGAATCCTACACTTCCTACAAAAACTTCATTGAATTATTAGCTAAAGGAATGCAGGATAAACCTGCGTCATTTCAGGATTTATCCAATAAATCGGCTAATTATAACAAAGTCTTGAATGAGCTTATTACCACTCAAAATAAGCTGGCTGATTTACAGAAAGAACACGAAACTCTTCTTCAAAGAATAGCCCAACAAACCAAAGAGAATGCCGCTCAAATATTGGCTGAAGCAAGGGCTAACGACCTTAACGCTGCAGCTGAATTAAAGGCTCAAAAAGCTAAAACCGAGGAACTGAAACAGCAGAAACTTATAAATCAGGAGCGAAAAAAGACCAAATATACTATTGAAGAAGGAATTGCTGCATTAAACATGGAAGTGAAAACCATGAAAGATGCAGAGGAACAAAATAAGATTCTTCGTTCTGCAAGAAAACAGCTTGATTTGACAACAGAAGAAGGACGGAAAACGGTAGAGCGGTTTAATAGTGTTATTGATCGTAATACCACGTTTTTAAAGAAGAATTCCGATCAATTAGTTCAAGCAAAGATGAATGTCGGACGATATAAGCAAGACATTCAATCTGCTGCATCAGAAATATTGAAAGGAAATATTTCTCTTAAAAACATGGGGAATCTAGCCAAGAGCACCGGTGGATTATTGAAATCTAGTATGGGAGTTGGTTTGACAGAGGTTAGAGTTGGAGTTGGTTCTATGATTAAAGGGATGGTAGGCGCACAAGCCGTTATATCCGGATTTCAAAAATTAATAGGACTATTTAAATCTGGGGTTCAATCCATTGTTGATTTTGAAGCTGCAAATAGCAAATTAGCGGCTATATTAGGAACGACTTCAAACAACATTAAAGATATGACCGCTGATGCTCGGAGATTAGGAGCTGCAACAAAATATACCGCAGCGGAAGCAACTAATCTTCAAATAGAGTTAGCAAAATTGGGATTTTCAAGGAAAGAAATTCTTCAATCAACAGAGGGAATCTTGAAATTTGCGCAGGCTACGGGAGCCGATTTACCAGAGGCAGCCGCATTAGCGGGGGCGGCATTGAGAATGTTTGATGCGGAAACTAGAGAGACGGAACGTTATGTATCTGCAATGGCAGTTGCGACAACGAAAAGTGCATTATCCTTCTCTTATTTACAAACAGCAATGCCTATCGTAGGCCCAGTTGCCAAAGCTTTTAATTTTCAAATAGAAGATACTTTAGCTTTGCTTGGTAAACTTGCAGATGCAGGATTTGACGCTTCTATGTCTGCTACTGCAACTAGAAATATTTTATTGAACTTGGCAGATGGAAGTGGTAAATTAGCGAAAGCTCTTGGAGGTCCTGTAAATACATTACCGGAATTGGTTGCCGGTTTGAAAAAATTAAAAGAACAGGGCGTTGACTTAAATACCACTTTAGAACTAACTGATAAGCGTAGTGTTGCCGCTTTCAACGCCTTTTTGACTGCTGCCGATAAAATAGTCCCATTGAGGGAACAGATAACAGGCGTTACAGGGGAGTTGAATGACATGGCTAATACAATGGGGGATAATGTTCAAGGGGCAGTAGCTAATTTGGAATCTGCATGGGAGGCTTTTATGCTTAGCTTTTATGAATCAAAAGGAGTTATGAAAGAAGTAATTGATTTTCTCTCAAAAGGCATAAGAAATATTGCTGATAGCATGAAAGATTACGATCAATTACAAGAAGATGCAAACAATAGGGCAGTCGCAAATGCTCAATCTGAAATGGCTCAATCTGATATATTGGAAAGACATAGAAATAATATGTCAAAATTGTATGAAGAAAAAATAAAAGAAGGAATGAGCGCTGATAAAGCTGCTATTGCTGCAAAAGAAGAATACCTTCAAACTCTTCAAAGTCAATTAGATATAGAAAACAAAGAATATTCAGATGGGATAAAAAAAAGAGAAAATTTAGAAAAGGAAATCGAAGATCGTGGATTATTTAGAAAAGGAACGATATATGGTTGGCTTTATGATAAAACAAGTATAGGGCGTACTAAAAAAGTCATTGAAGAAGATATAAAAACGGCTACAACTGCAGCCGCAGGGAAAAAAGCTATTGCATCCATTACTGAATCTATAATTGATGACTTAAATAAAGTGGACTTGAAGCAAGTAGAGGTTTCACAAAATACTTTAGGAAAAAATCTAACCGATAAAGAACTAAGAGAACTAGAAAAGCAAAGAAAAGAACGTCTCCGTATCCAACAGGAATACCAGCAGTCCGAATTAGATTTGATGGATGAAGGGTTAGGCAAAGAACTTGCAAAGATTCGCCTGAACTACACTAAACGCATTGCGGCTGTTAAAGGAAATACCCAAGAAGAGATTAAAACGAGGGAAAATTTGGCTGTAGCCATGGAAGATGAACTCTCTGAAAAGATCTATACGTATAATCAAAATAAGGAGAAAATAAATTTACAGAACCGTTTGGAGGCTCTTTCTACTAACTCTAAAGATGAATTAGATCAAAGGCTTAGCATACAATTACAAGTAAATGAAATATTAAGAGATGCAGAAGTAAAAGCTGCAAAAAAGGCTGGGGAAGATGTAGAAGCTGTCAACAAGAAATATGATAAAAAAGCCTCTGATATTGCGGTAAAAAATGCTCTTGAAAGAATCGGCTTAATTGAAAAGAATACTACTAAAGAGACAAATATAGTCCAGAATGCAGCAGAAAATGATCTTCGTAAAGAAGAATTACGGTATCGTAAAGGTGAAATAAATGAAAAGGAATATCGTCAAAAGGTTTATGAAATTACCAAAGATTCCATTCAAGAACAATTAAAACTGCTCAATATTCAATTACAAGCAGAGTTAGCCGCACTTGATCCAACTAATGCAAAATCGGATGAAATAAAGAAAAAAATAGAAACTGTAAAGGCAGAGATTAAAAAGCTTAACAACGAAATTGAAGATCTGACGTATGGAAAAGAAAAATCAGATAGGCAAGACTGGGCGGATGGCTTTATTGATGCTATGTCTAATATGAGAGGTGTCGCTGAAGATTATTTAGGTGATACAGTTAATCTATTCAGTTCTTTCTATAATATCATTGGTAAATTGACAGATGAATTTGTAGAAACCGGTAATTTCTCTTTGTCTAAATGGTGGGAAAATTTAGATCCAAAAGAGAAAGCGGCTGTAATTTTAGAAACTTATGCTTCTTTATTTGATGGAATAACCTCTATAGTGACTTCTGCCTTTGATGCTCGTATTGAACAAATTGAAGAAGAACAAGAAAAAAATGAAAAAGCCGGTGAAGAGGAGATAGAACGAATCGAAAAACTGGCAGAAGATGGGGCTATCTCTACAGAGGAAGCGGAAGCTAGAAAGAGAGCAGCCGAGCAAGCAACAGCAGACAAAAACAAGGAATTGGAAAAGCAGAAAGCCGAATTGGAACAGAGACAGGCCAAGTGGCAAAAGGCAAACTCCATTGTTCAGACGACTATTGCTACCTCTCTGGCAATAATGCAAGCATTTGCGCAGGCCGGACCTATTGCCGGTCCTATCCTTGCTGCTGTTATAGCCGCTATGGGAGCTGCCCAAGTAGCTATAATCGCTTCCCAGCCTATCCCTAAGTATGCAAAGGGAACCAAAGACCACCCAGGTGGATTGGCTATTGTCGGTGATGGAGGTAGACAAGAAGTGATTGAAACGGATAACGGTGCTTATATTACTCCATCCGTCCCCACATTGGTAGATATTCCTAAAAGAGCAAAGGTTATTCCTAATTTGGTCGATTACCGCAAGATGTCTTTGCACTCTGACGCTTTGATGCTGGATAGACAAAGGAGAAGTAACGACGGTGAGCCGGTGATTGTTAATGTCAATAACGATTATACAAGATTAGAACGGAAATTTGATGATTTATACGGAGAAAGTCGAAAGACTAACCGAACATTGAGAAAAATATCAAGAGCATCTGATATGCGCTCGATTTTAAGAAGACTATAATAACTAAGAATAAGTGATATGGAAAAGATTACATTAAAAGTGGAACTAGAAAGAGATGATATATCTTGTATATTTAATCTTTCGGGGAATAAACTGTCTGAAGAATTGTGGGATAAAATGAAAGGTAAGGATTGCGTCGTACATGATGAAGATCTGGGAGAAAAATCTGTAGTCTTAAAAATGCTGTTTAGTTCTATCGCTATAGAAAAGTTATTAAAAAATGAATGTTCAAATATAAAAGCAAACAGTCCAAATCAGCAATCTAGGAAAGGTGGGTTTGCTGAAAGAATAAGGGCGATGGAGCAAGAACGAGAAGACATGAGAAAGGGAATACGCCCGCCAGATCTAACTAATGATGAACCAATTGTTTATTAATATAACATAATCAACGTGTGAAGGAGCACGTAAAAACTATGCTATACACCGACCTCGATAAAATCCCACTGGATACATTCATCGATGTATTCACCGGAGATAAAAGCAAACTAATTATCGAAGGAGATCACTCTGAAGAAGAACTATCCGAACAATCGGAAAAGCTCATCACCGAATACGTGGAAATAATCGGAGGCGCCTCTTTTCTGTCTGAAATGTCCCAAAGAAACAATATCATCAATCTTCACATAAAGATTGAGTGTATGAAGGGTGTTGAGATAATGATTAAAAATAAAGATTGGGCGGATGCAGCGCATATTCTTTCAGAGTTCGGATTTTCTTATTTCCCTTCCGAACATGATAAGATACGCAAAAAAGCGGCTTCCATCCTTTCTATGAGTAAATATATGCTTGAACGGATAAATACTAAAGAGAAGCCCGAAAGTGCCTCTAAAATGGATAAAAACTACTTTGTCCGTGAACGTGTCGCAGTGATGTCTCATTATGGGATGCAGATCCGAAAGAATGAGATCAGTGCAAAGGAATACGCTTTCATGGTAAAGCGCATGTGTGAAGAAATAAAATCAATGGGCAAATCACTTAAAAAGAAATAGTAATGTTTAAATGTGAGCTTCTGATAAATGAAAGTGTATATGATGCAACCAATGATCTACGGAATTGGGATGATTTCGATCTTGTTTACAAAAGAAGCATTTATGATGGGGTTGTCAGGTCATTTTCTACCAAGTTTGAGTTTGTAGAGAGGGCATATAATCTTCTAAAGAGTGAATTCTATTCTCAATATCTTGATGCTACGGCTACCGTTATTTTTTCATTGAGGAACAATAGTTGGGAATATGATGAAGTTTTCCGGTGTGCGCTAGATTTTTCTACTTATTCGGAAGATGGGTTAACTGTTTCGATCAATGCTATTGATAATACATTAGCCGCTATTATTAAGGCTAAGAAGAGCATCCAATATGAATATTTGGTATCCGATCTCGAAACTAGTATTTTAAATTATGACAGATTAAGAATGACTAGTAATATTAAATGGGTTGATGGTGGTTCATTAAGTTCAGATGCCAGTTATTCGGAGATAATTATACCTGCTAGAACCGTTAATTGCCTTTTCCCTATTTATATTAACGGTGATCCAGAAATTTCTACAAAAGATGTCGTGGAAATTAGAGATGTTTCTGTCAAAGGATTAACGAGCTATCCGTATGATTTATTAGATACATTCATTAGTAGCCTAAAAGATGGCTTAACAATAAATCTATCGTTTGATTTCTCAATAACATATTCTAGTACTTATCCACAGGTAAGATTAGTGAAAATAAAAAATGGTTCTTATGATGTAATCAAGGCATGGGGCAATTCATTAAATAAAATTGAATATTCTGGAGAAATACCGTTAAATAGCGGTGAAGGATTAGCTTTGCATTTCTGGGCTAGTATTGAACTAGCTATCGATGTGACTGTTCATGTTTCTAATTTTAATTTTTCAGTTACTTTTCAAGATAGAGGAAAAGCTGTTGATATCGATGTAATCTCTCCCAACACCATCCTTTCCAAGCTATTGGATAGTATGACAGAAAACACAATAGATCACAAAGGCGTTATCGATGTTGTACTCCCGTCAGATGACGGGATCACTCCAATTAAGTTTAACCGATTATTAGAGAGAACACATATCATGGCTGCCGAAAGTGCCCGTGGGCTCCCTAAAGCTAAGATATACACCTCTTACAAGAAGTTTTGCGAATGGATGGAAGCTGAATTCGGCTATGTCCCCGTTATAAATGAAAATACTGTAACTTTCAAACACCGTGATAAACTGTTTAGCTCAACAGTAGTCAAGGATCTGGGAACAGAAATAAACAACTATGAGTTAACAGTAAATGATTCTCTAATCTATTCCTCTGTCAAGGTAGGATATGACAAGCAAGATTATGACAGTATCAACGGGCGTGACGAGTTCCGGTTTACCAACGAATTTAGTACAGGGCTAAAACTCACCGACAATACACTTTCTCTGATAAGTCCGTATCGTGCCGATGCTTACGGAATAGAGTTCCTTGTTCAAAAGAGGGGAGAAGATACTACCGACAGCGATAGCGATAATGATGTATTTTTTGTGGATTGTGATGATTCTGTACCGGTAGATCAGCCTTTACCCTTGTACAGACCGTATACCGAAGACCAGCTTTCCGGCCTGTTAAGTCCGGACACTATGTTTAACCTCAATTATTCTCCACGCTTTATGCTGGAAGCTAATAAGAAATACATAGGAGCGTGTACTAATATGCTTAAATTCACATCTTCTGACGAGAACAGCGATGTTTCTATAGATGGAGTAAAGGAGACGGATGATTTCTCAATCCCTGAACGATTATTTACGGTATCAGAGGTTGAAGTAGAGACTAGCGATATTAGTGCTCCAGATGATTTGCTAGGTTTAATATCATTTGAGAACAAAGGCGAAACTATAACTGGGTATATAAAACAATTAAAATTGAATATTGCAAAGGATAAATTATCTTCCTATACTTTGATTGTAAAAGATATAAAGAATTGATTTATCGTTGTATTTATTATAAAATTTATTATATTTGTAGTATAGTGTCATGTGTCACTAACTTATTAAGAACGAAAAGACCTATGATTATAAGTCCATTTACCCCATTATTCTTTCATCCATCTGCAGATAGGCATGGCATTGAAAGTGATTATATTCAAAAATTTGCTCCTTCTGATCGAATATTCGTTCAGGTTATTTCTGAATATTGGGAATCAGATCCAGAAGTTTATGTTAAAAATATAGCAAACGAATATTCTGATAAAATTCATTTGAATTCATGGAATATAAATCAATCTAAAACAATATATTTCCATTCTATAACTGGGCTAAACAACGGGTTCTATACCATAACAATCAATGGCTTTCAGTCTAATGTTTTCCAAATAACGGATGATGTTGTAGAATTATCTGAAACAACCCTTATTCAATATTCTATGAAAGGTAACAATCAGAGAAATGATTGTGCGTTCTGGATCGACAATATGCAGTATTTTTTTGATTTTAGAGCACCTGGCGGTTTTAAAGATGAAAATTGGTCATTTGGAGTAAGCAATGAGCAGTTTGTGATGCAGAATGAAGATGTTATAGAACTGTATAGTCATGAATATTCTTTGCATACGTTTACTCTGGGAAATGCTATGGGTTGCCCTGTCTGGTTTGCTGAATTGCTTAATCGTATTTTATGCTGTAATTATGTCTATTTCGATGGGATTCGATTTGCTAGGAAGGAAAGTAATGTTCCGGAAATTAAACAACAGATCGAGGGGCTAAAAAGTTTTGTATTCAATCAGATGCTACAGAAAGTAAGGACAATGAGCCCCGTTTTGGAGTGGACTAATCAGCTTTCAATAAGAAGGACACAAAGTGATATTTATAGGATAACAGCCGATGATGGCGAGTTGCGAAGAATAAATTCCGGATTAGAAAAAAATATAGTTGAAGAATCTTATATCAATTTGACTAAAGCTACTTCTAATACTGGAACTTCTATTAATAGCGATACTATGGTTGGAGTGAACAGCATCCATCATCCGGGTGTTGACGAACAATCCTATTGGGACTTAATAACAATTAAGACTTCTGATATAGACAACAAGTATATTGGCAGGAAAGGTTATGGTAAACTGGTCGTTTCCGGGCTAGATAACTTAAAGAAAATATTAGCAGACGATTCTATAAATCTATGTGCTGTACTTCAATGTGGAGATTCATATATTAATCTGATTGAGGGTAATGTAATCAGTATGGATGGAGTATGTATTTTAAAGGGCATTAGCGGGTCGGAAGTAAATGATTTGACAAACTTTCAACTTTATCTTGATAATATATATGATTGCCATATTGACAATATTGGGATGACCATTAAGTTGACATGGATATGCGATAATGATTAAAAAAGATAATTATGACAGATTTTGAAAAACAAGAAATTGTAAATCTAGTTTTGAAAGCATTGAAGACAAACAGTTTATCAATAGAGCAGCTAACAAGTATCAAAGAATTACCTGATGATGGCTATTTTGAAATCAGCGGCGGATGTAAGATTTCTTGTAGAGATTTAAAACAGGTATTTAAGTCTTTCCTCCCTGGTATTGATTTGGTAGGATCTTTTGGAAATAGGATTGATGCAGTTATTACACAAGCTTTTTTCACAAAGAAAGTACAAGAAACAAATAAGCATCTTACAAAGATTACTCCTGTGTTCTTATCCGAATCCGAATATGAAGACTTGGCCGTTAAAGACCCTGATACAACCTACATGATTTATGAGGAGGAATAGTCTATGATTTACAAGAATGGTAAGGAAGTAACTTCTATCTTCAAAGAGAACCGACCGATTGCAATTGTGTACAAAGGTTCAAGATTGGTTTGGGAAGCTATCAACTCCTGTTTCGGTAAGGGGTTTTGGGTGAATGTGAAGCCCTGGAATAATAATGAAGGTTGGAAAAATAAATAAATATTATGGCAAAGAAAGTATATGATAAGAAAATAGATAAGCGTCAGGATTGGGGTGGTGACGATAGTACGGGTAATCTTCCCGTAGCTGGCAACCGTGTTCAGGAATTCATTAAAGAGCAGCTCGACACAAAAGCGGGTGTGTTCCATTATGATACAGCCAACAACCGTTATATTGTATTTGCAGATTCGGATAGCCAGGACGCTTATTTTGCCGACCCGACCCAGACCGATTTGATAATTGGAACATTTGATGCTCCATTCAATTACTCGGCAGAAATAACCCTTTCTTCTCCCACGTACAAAGCAATACTGGCAGGAACTAAGAACAACTATATTGATTTCACATTCGACACGAAAAACAAGTCCGGCCAAAGCGTGGGTGAGGATGTGGTTGTTACATTTACCTTCATCCGCAACGGCGTTAAGAAGACTGTTACGGAACGATACCGCTACGGTACGGCTGTTCACTTCAACATAGACAATTTGATTGATACGGGAGCCAATAACATCACAGTAGGCATTGTAGGGCAGACCACATTAGCAGCTACCACTATAGGTATTACTTATCAGGTTATCGACCTGCAACTATCCAGTAGTTACAACGTATCAAACCATTATAACCTAGTGGAGAATCCGGCATCTACTGCCGCCATCCATTACCGGATCAGCGGGTACGGAACAAAAGTAATGGAATGGTATGTAGACGGCATCCAATTGGAATATATCAAGGTAGAGGATGAAATCGTAGATGTATCCACCACCCGCACTAAATACATCTCTGTATCTAACCTTAATCAGGGCAAACACAGCTTGCAGTTCCGGGCCTATACAATTGTGGACGGTGAGAAATTCTATTCTGATACCATCTATCATGACCTGATTATTTATACCGGTGCAGACCGTGAACCTATCATAGGTGTTTCCGCTATCATCCCCTCTGGAAATGACATCATCAAAGATGGTATCTTGCAACTCTACGGTATCCATCAGTATATCCCCTACATCCTTGAATTCTCTGTGTACAACCCTTCAGGTGTAGTGAGCACCGATGCTGTCATAGCGATTGACAGCAAGGCGGAAAGCACCCTTGCCACGCACAACAACGAAGTGGTGAATTACTCGCTGCGCCCGCTTGATTACGGCTTGAAATCACTGACCATAACTGCCGGGAATACGGTATACACCATCGGGATGAATATTGAGAAGTCATCTACTTCGCTGGAAGAGATCAGGGACGGTCTGGTACTCGACCTGTCGGCTATCGGCAAGTCCAACAATGACGCCAACCGTCAGGAATGGGTGTACGGTCTGTTCTCCGCTTCCTTCTCCGGTTTCTACTGGAACCGGGCAAACGGCTGGGTAAACAACAGGCTGCTTATCACGGGCGGTGCGGCTGTTGACGTGAATATAGCTCCCTTTACGCCTGACCCGACAATAACGGGGCGTACACTGGAATTTGAATTTACCACCCGTAACGTGCTCGACGATGACGCTGTGATCTGCGACTTGCGTAATGAAGCCGGAACAGGTCTGCTGATTACCGCCTCGGAAGCTTCACTGACATCTGCCGGAGGAAGCCGTGTGGCGAAAAGGTTCAATTCGGGTGAGAACAAACGTATCTCCTTTGTGATTAACCCCAAGAACGGTGTGACCAACAAGGGGCTGGTCTTCATTTACGTTGACGGCATCAGCTCCGGTTCGGTGAACTATTCAGGGACTGACAATTTCCTGAACGCCAAAACGATGAGAATAGGCGGTACAGGCAAATGCGATGTTGAACTCAAATCGCTCCGCTTTTATAATTCCCCCCTTGACGCTGACCAGATACTGAACAACTTCATTCTCTACCGTGATACTCCGGAAGAGTTGTTAAGCCTTTACGACCGCAATAATATCTACGAGGACGGAACCCGGAATTTCTCCGTAGACAAGCTGGCTGCCCAATGCCCGGTGTTTATCTTTACGGGTGATATCCCAGCCTTGGAGAATACCACCGACAAGAACAAGGCAATTTATGTGGATGTGGAGTATATCAACATGCAGGAAACATGGCGGTCTTTCACCGGGAAAGCCATCCGCCTTACTCCCCAAGGAACCTCTTCTATGGGATTCCCCAAAAAGAATCTTAGACCTTATACCGGCTATGGTGAAGTATGGGATAATATGGGCAAGATTATGGTTGACGGTCTTTATGCTTTCAAAGAAGGTGCGCAGCCTGTGAATGTATGGTGTTTGAAAGCGGACTACGCGGAAAGCTCCGGTACTCACAATACGGGTATTGCCCGGTTGTGGAATGAAGTGATGTACAATGCGCAGGTGAATGGTGAATATGTACTCCGTACTGAAGCCCAAAAGGCAGCGTTAGCCAACAATTATCCTTATGATGTCCGTACGACGGTGGACGGCTTCCCGTGTAACGTGTTCTACCGTCTGACGCCTGACAGCGAGCTGATCTACATGGGCAAATACAACTTCAACAATGACAAGTCAACGGAAAGCGTATTCGGCTTCCGTGATATTCCGGGCTTTGACAACAGCCGTATGCAGTGCTGGGAGGTGCTGAACAACGGTAACCACCTGGCATTGTTCCAGGACGTTGATAATTTCGATGCTGAATGGAAAGAAGCTTATGAAGCCCGATACCCGGACAAGTCAACGAATGTGGCGGACCTGAAAGCGTTCTCCGAATGGGTTGTTTCCACAAAGGATAACGTAGAGAAATTCAAGGCGGAGAAATGGGATCACCTGGATGTGTACAAGACAGCCGCCTATTATATCTACCTGATGCGCTTTGCGGCTGTTGACCAGCCCGTGAAGAATGCCATGCTGACATCGGAAGACGGTGAGCGCTTCTTCTTTATCAATTACGACAATGATACGATAAACGCTCTGCGTAACGACGGACCTTTGAAGTATGCTCCGGATATAGACCGCCAGACAATTGATACTGACTATACGGAACTGGTATACGCCTTTGCGGGTCATGACTCGACGCTTTGGAACAACCTTGAAGCGGACGATGAGTTTATGCGGATTGTCTCCGAGGTTGACAATGCCTTGTACATTGCCGGGCTGACTTATGAAAAGACGGTTGACATGTTCGACAACAAGCAGGCGTCCAAGTGGTGTGAACGTATCTACAATCAGGATGCACAGTATAAATACATCGGTCCGTACACGGATTCGGGCATCAATAACCTTTTCATGTTGCAGGGTTCACGTTCCTCACACCGTAAATGGTGGCTGGGCAGACGGTTCGACCTGTATGACAGCAAGTTCGTTTCCGGGGCGTACAAGGCAAAATCCATAGAGTTCAAGGCTGCGAACGCTCCTGCGGGGCTGACGTTCAGCGTTACGTCCGGTAACAAGCTGTATTACGGCTATGGTATTAACAATGTAGCCGTAGAGACGGGTATTCACCTGAATCCGGGTGAAAGCACCACGTTTACTTCCAAACAGGTAATTAATGTGGGTGACCCGGTCCGTATCTATTCCGCTCCCAACGTGCAGGAGCTGGACCTGCACAACTTTATCCCGTACCTGTCTACCGTGAACATTACGGAGGTGTACGGGCATGAAACAGGCACGAAACTAAAGAAGCTGGTATTAGGAGTCGACACTTCCGGAGATAACCGCAGAAATACGTCATTGTCTGTCATTTCCGGTTTAGCAAGTGCAAAGTCGCTGGAGTATCTTGATATTTCCGGATTCAAGGGTATTACCGGCATTGATTTGTCGGATCATGTCTATTTGCGTACGTTCAAGGCTTTTGAATCCGGGCTGACAGGCCTTTCATTGTCTGACTCGTTAATTTCCACATTGGAGCTTCCGGCGTCCTTGCAGGCTTTGCAGCTTGACAGCTTGGAGTATCTGTCTACTGGACTGAAAATCTCCGAAGGCGGGAGAAGCCTGAACAACATCCTTATTAGAAACTGTACCAAGTTTGACAGCAGATCTTTTTTATTCACCTGGAATAATGTTCGTGAGACGGAGGATTCTTTGTGTAACATTAGAGCCGAAGGTATTACCTGGAATGATGTAAATGTTGGGGACTTGCTGAAATTGGCAGCGATCCGGAAGAATGGCGGTAATTTGGTGCTGAAAGGTAGGATCAAATTGAAGGAGGTCAACGAAAGCCAGCTGACTGAATTGTTATCCATATTCGGGAATGAGGTGACCAATCCGGATAATGAGCTATACATTAATGCTCCGGACGGTATCTTTATAACGGGACCTACTACTGTGCTACAAGGTGATACAGTGGCGTACAAGGCTTCTGTCTTTTCGGAGAATCCGGGAAGGGTGGAATATTGTCTGGTTTATGACGGAAAGGAAATTTTGACTACGGGTTCCATAACTATAAACAAGGAAACGGGGGAGATGGTATCGGTAGAATCTCCTGCGTCCGTTGGCTTGTTGGTGCGAGCCCGGCATTTTCCTACCGCTGGAGCGGTGGTGTTTAAGGATTTGCCGATTACTGTTCTGGCTAGAGTTTATCCGACATCAGGTAGCTTTTCAGGCAAGACATCGCTAAACAGTACCGGGGATTTTTCATGGACTTTAGATACACTTCCGGTAAACGAAACAGGCAGGTATCATGTTGAGTGGGAAGTTTCCGGTCAGGGTGCTGAAGATGGCTATGTAGAATTGAAAGAATGTGTGGACAGAATATGTACAGTGGCGGTTAAGTCTGTTCCGATAGATCTGATAACATTCAATTTGAAGGCAAAATTAATCAGGGAACGTGATAATAACAATTTCTTGAATGTATCCCAAGATATACAATTATTGATTCCCGGAGTCATCATGACCAAGACGAGTAATCCGGAAGTGCTTGATGTTTGCCACTACTTTGGTTGGACAGCTGACGAGAATTATATGACCGAGATAGAGGCGGCAAGCGTATCTTCGCTAGCGGGAGCTTTTGAAAACAACAAGAAGATAAGACATTTTGATGAGTTTCAATATTTCACAGGAGTGACTGTTATTGAAACAAACGCATTTCGCAACTGTGGGAATCTTAAATCAATCATTCTGCCGGATAGTATTAAATCCATTGGTAGTGATGCTTTTTTTAAATCTGGGATAGAAGAGCTGGTTATATCTGATGGAGTGTCTTTGGTAAATGCGTCATTTGCGTATATGCACTCTCTTAAGAAGATAGTACTTCCTATAGACCTTGTTAATATTCCTTCAAATTTGTTTAAGGAGTGTTCTAGTTTAGAGAGCATTGATTTTCCACCGAATATAAAAAATATAGATGTTTACGCCTTCACCAATGCCGGAATAAAAAACATCGTATTGCCGGAATCGCTTGAAACCTTAGCGGGGAGTGCTTTTCAGAATATGTACTATCTAACAAGGGTATATATCGGAGGCAAAGCTTCCATAACAGGGGTACTCTTTCAAAACTGTCCGGCTTTAGAGACAATCACTGTTTCGTCAGACAATAAGGTTTACTCTTCTGTCGATGGGGTGCTATTTTCCGGTAGTGAACTTTTAAGATATCCGCCAGCAAAAGAAAACATTGAGTATGTTATACCTTCTCATATTACATCCATTGGTGAATATGCTTTTCAAAATGCAAAAGTTGAGCATGTAGATTTGAGTAACATAGAGGCGCTGGGAAAGTATGCTTTTCAATATAGCAATATAGAAGAGGTGATTTTGGAGCGGGTGCAATCAATGGGGGGATACGTCTTTTCTGACTGCAGTAAGTTGGCAAATGCCGAGATAATGGGCCCTGTAAGTATACCTCTATTATCCACTTTCTTCAGGTGCTCTGCTCTGAAACGGGCTGTTATTATTCCGGACGCTATTACCGAGGCTACTTTCTTCGGGTGCTCTCTGTTGCAAGATGTTATTTTAGAAAATGTTAAGAGTATAGGTTCAAGTATGTTTAGAGGCTGTAAAGCTTTGAAGGAACTCTCTATTCCAGCATCTGTGACTATTATTGGTGAATATGCTTTTTTTGAGTGTGTTAAGATGGGTAAATTATATATTAATCGTGCTTCTGCTCCTACGTTAAAATCCGGTGTTTTTGGTAGTAATTGGCAGACTTATACCGGCAAAGACAATCCCCCAGGCACCAGTATCCTCTACGTCCCTGAAGGAGCAACCGGATATGATGAGGGACAATGGTTGGACCCGTTGCAAGCAGAGGATAAATGTAAATTCACAATCAGTTATACTTTATAATCATGTATGTAAAAGGAAATACGGTGTATGCAGATGCTTATAAGTATCTCAAACACAAGGAAAGAAATATAGTTGCGTTATCCATTAAGGGTAATCCGGATGACTATGAAGAGGTGTCGATGGATATGCCTCTTGAAGTCAAGGTTAACGGCAATATGATAAGCTGGAATAAGGGGATGTTCATGAAGAATGTCTCCGGCCTTTCCTACGAAGGGATTAAATCAACTATCATCAAGTCCAGATACAGTTATGATGACCAGATTGCCATAATGCTGAATAAGGATGAAAGCGAAGAGAAGAGAATGTATTTTGATAAGATGCAGCAGTGGAGGGAATTTGCTGCGGGTCTAACAAAGGCCGCTCTGCTCGTCACGAGTTAACGACCTTTTTACACAAACAAAACAAACAATAAAAGTACAATATTTTATTTGTGTGTAGTACAAAGGTAGTATTAATATTTAGATAGAGAAATAAAATGAGTTTAAATGAATGGTTAACGATGTTAGGGGCTGTAGGTGGCACTTCTACTATAACTTGGTTTGTTACATTTTGGGTGAATCGAAAGACGAACGCTCGTAAAGAGGATGCCGGAGCTGACAGCATGGAGATACAGAACCTTTTGAGTATAATCACTGCCCAATCAACACAGATTGACAATCAGGAGAAGCGCATGGGTGTAAGAGATACGAAGGTTGATTTCTTATACTCTGAAAACAATAAGCTACGCTCCGATCAGCTTGAATTGATACGTGAAAAGCATGAACTGGAACTCCGGCTCAAAGAGGCTGAATTAAAGAAGTGTGATGTTCGCGGATGCGCTAACCGGCAGCCGCCAAGTGATTATTAATTAAAATGGGAGGAAGAGAAATGAAAACTATTGATTCGATTATTATTCACTGTTCGGCCACACGTGCCGGGCAAGATTTACGTGCAAAGGATATTGACCGGATGCACAGGCAAAGAGGATTCAATCAGATCGGTTATAACTTCGTCATTGACTTGGACGGAATGGTAGAGAATGGGCGACCGTTAAGCATTGACGGGGCGCATTGTAATACCAAAGGATTTAGCGAATCTTCGTATAATAAGCACAGTATTGGAATCTGCTATATCGGTGGATTAGATGCAAACGGTAAGCCTGCAGATACACGGACTACGGCTCAAAAGGCAGCATTACGTGAATTGGTCGCGAAGCTCTGTAAGGAATATCCTATAGTTGAAGTGTTGGGACACCGTGATACTTCTCCAGACCTAGACGGCAGCGGTGAAGTAGAGCCGGCAGAATATATCAAAGCATGCCCCTGCTTCGATGTTCGAAGTGAATTTTCCAATTTCTTACGCAATACAGTGATCCGACCATGAAAGCGTTACCATGGATTTTGATTGTGTTGTTAGCCTTGGCGGTTCTATTTTTGTGGAACCGCCAGCAAGAATCTGTGTCAGTATCCAGTCCAGATACAACCGAATACGTCGAAACTATTCCTTTCTATTATCCAGTAGCAAGGGATAGTGTAGTAATCAGGTATAAGTATGCGAAGTTGCCTGTCAAGAAGGATACGTGTACTTCTAAGAGGGATACTTGTCTTGCTTCTGTTGATTCCGTAGAGGTGGAGTTACCTATTACCCAGAAGATATACGAAGATAGCCTATACCGTGCATGGGTGTCTGGATATAATGCAAAGTTAGATAGTATTGAGGTATATAGTCGGACGAGGGAGATTAGAATACCTGTGCTGGTTCCTGCTAAACGGAAGCGATGGGGGCTAGGGTTGCAAGCCGGATATGGTTACCCGGCCAGTTGGTATGTAGGTGTTGGCATTACCTATAATTTATTGCAATGGTGAATGGGGCGTTTAATAATTATATACAATACAATTTAGTTAATTACTCTAAAAATAGCAAGATGTAATCTGGGTAATATGCTGGTTAATAGGTAAATGTAATAGTTGAATAGCACAAAAATCGTTTGATTGATGAATCTATGGGGAATTCCACTTAATTATTAAAATAAAGCATCTATCTTTGGATATATAATCTAAATATAATAATATGAAATATAAAATATTGTATATAATTGGGAATGGATTTGATCTACATCATGGTTTAAAATCGTCTTATGATGAATATCATAAATATGTAAAAAAGAACTCTCAAAATGTTGACGATTTCCTAAACCAGTATTTTATTCTTAAAGATAAACAGGATGAGAAGGATGGTGCTTATTGGTGGTATGATTTCGAAAATGATCTTGCAAGTTTTAATGTAGAGCAATTTTACAGTGACCGTAATAACGTTTCTGAAGGATTTTGGGATCAAGAAAATCCAAGTTGGAGTGATTATAATGGAGTAGAAGACGAGATTATAGACGAGTCTGGTAAAATGCATTCTGAAATAAGAGAATCGTTTTGGAATTGGATTAATGATATATCTGAAACCGAGATAGAACAGAAAAATATGCATTTTGAAAAAGATGCTCTCTTTTTGTCTTTTAATTATACGCCAACTCTTGAAAAAGTCTATAATATTCCAAATGTTTTTCATATACATGGATATATTGGCGATGGCAATGATGAAAAACTTGTTTTTGGGCATGGAATGGAAGTTTTAGAAGGTGAAATACCTGAACTAGATGAAAATGGAGAAAGTAATAGGACTCCCAGTTATGATGCAGAAGCAGCTTCTCATATTCTTTTTTATCAATTCCAAAAACCTGTAAAGAATATTATTGACGAAAACCAAAGTTTTTTTGATTCTTTAAAAGACGTTGAAAAAGTAGTAGTGTTGGGACATTCTCTTAATGATATTGATATGTTGTATATTTTAAAAATAAAAAAGTGCATTTCTAAAAAATCAAGTTGGCTGATCGTTTATTATGATAATAAAGATAAGGAAAGAGCAAAAGATGCGATGAATATTATTGGATGTGATAAAAAACAATATGAATTATTAACTTGGGATGAGTATGAATCTATTATAAATTGATAATTAATATTTACTTAGAATCTGTTAGATTTTCTTCAACAATAATTTCATAGCGGACATTTAGGCCATATCCCTTGAACTTTTAAGAATGCTATAATCCGGATATCCGTCTGGCTGAATAACTCCCTGTAAATATGTAATTGACAAACACTTCATAGGTACGCAATCCTAAAATTAGCGAAAGAAAAAGGTCTGAAATTTGAAGAGGTAGCTTATCCGGCTACCTCTTTGTTTGTAACCAATTGATAAAAGCAGCCGAATGAGCTGCTTTTTTTGATTATATCTGACTTTGTTTCTATTCTATAAAGTATTCACTATATTTGCATAGAAAATCATTCAATATTGATGCTTTTTTAGTCTCGGTTTTACTAATGATTTACAATAGCTTAAAATTATAGAGGTTAAATGCTTGATGTATAAATGATTACTTAAAAATAACTCCAAATTTCTTATATTTGGGGTCTAAAAGTTAAAACAGTTACACAAGACTGTTTATCATAGGTTAAATAAGATAGATATGAAAATAAATAAACTTGTTATCACTATATTCTTCTCTGCTGTCGGACTTTTTGTTTTGACTGCTCTTCAGGCACAAGAGGCCAAAACGTTGTTTGTGAATATGCCGGATTCTCTAAGCCCCTTGCTTACAAAAGTGAATCGTGAAGATTGCATAGACTTTCTGGAAAGTAAGATGAAAGCGCAAGTAGAAAACCGTTTTGGCAAGAAGTCGGAGATGACTGATCTTAGCAAAGACTATATCCGTATGCAAATGTCAGCTCAATCGACCTGGCAGATGAAAGTGTTGGCATTAAATGATTCAACGAACGTAATCTGTACAGTCTCTACTGTTTGTGCTCCTGCCTGTGATAGCAGCATCCATTTCTATACGGACGACTGGAAACCGCTTACAACATCTCTCTTTATTACCCTGCCCCTGATGGATGATTTTCTGAATGCTCCCGATTCAGCAAGAGTTTATGAGTTTGATGAAGCACGCCGTTCGGCAGATATGCTATTAATGAAAGCCGATTTTAATAAAGAAAATACGGAACTGACACTTACGTTAACAACCCCCGACTATATGTCAAAAGAAACAGCAGAGAAACTGAAACCGTTTCTCCGCCGCCCCGTAGTCTACCATTGGAAAAATGGAGCATTTATTAAATTGAGAATTGAGAATTAAAAATTGAGAAATAGGGATTATTCAATAATCCCCCTGATTAAATATATCAATAAGGCAACTAACTCGTAAAGAATTAGTTGCCTTATATTTTTTAATTTTGAGAATATCCAGAAATAGCTACACCGCAGCGCAGCTTATTTCTCAATTTTTAATTCTCAATTCTCAATTTAACAAGCATTCGTTGATGAACGCTATCATTTCCGGTGTGTTTGCTTCCACACTTTGAAGTAATTTGAATTGTGCTTTGGTGCGAACGAGGTTATGTTCCGGATATTTGATTTTATAATAAGTATCTCCGTTGATATAATCTGCCAGGAACCGTACGCACTGCATGTATGGGAATAAAGCGGCTGCATAAGGAAGATTCTCAATCTCGATCTGAGTCAGGAATGATTTGGCTCCTTTCAGATAGCCCTTGGTAAATGCTTTGAATATTTCCATATTGAAGTTTACACGATCAAGGTCTTTGTCGTCTTCATCACCTGTGTTGGCACCTGTACGTAAGAAGTCACCATAATCGGAGAATATAAAGCTAGGCATTACCGTATCCAGATCAATGACACAAAGCACTTTACCATCCTCGTCGAACATCATGTTATTCACTTTCGTATCGCAATGGCAAACGCGTTTGGGAAGTTTCCCTTCACGATATAAACGTTCAGCTTTACACATTTCATCCGCGCGTTTCTCTATTTCATCCAGATAGTATTTCACTTCTGCTACCCGTCCGGCAGCATCCTTCGCAACGGCTTCACGTAGCTGTTTGAGGCGAAACTCCATGTTGTGGAAATCGGGTATGGTTTCACCCAATGTTTCCGGAATATCGGCCAGCATAGCCTGGAAGTTACCGAAAGCTTCTCCTGCATAGTTGGAATATTCGGGATTTACCGTCTCATACGTTTTTGCACGTGGGATGAATACCATCACACGCCAATAACTGTCACCGTCGAACCAGTATGTTTTACCTTCTTCTGTTTCGAGGAAACTCAACACCTTGCGGTCTATATCCGATTCTCCGGCTTCCGTCAGTTTCTTGCGAATGTGATTGGTAACAGCGCTAATATTGGATTGAAGCATTTCTACATTCTGGAAAATGGCATGATTGATGCGTTGCAAAACATAGTCGGGAGCATCTGCTTCTTTGGTGTTTACTTTATAAGTGTCGTTGATAAGTCCTGCACCCAAAGGTTTGATTTCTTCTATCGTACCTTGGACTTTAAATTTAGCTACGATGCTAGATAAATCTTTCATGTTTTTTTTCTTTAAAAATTTATACTAAGGTTATCGATAATCATATTTAGCAGCTTCGTTGGCTTGGTTAGCCGAGCGAACGGGTACTAATGTGAAGCCCCACTGGTAATCACGGTTAGCCGGGATCTGGTAGAAAGGTTCCGGACGTGAGCCCCAACTGTCATATCCGCCTACTCCTTGTTGTTTCATATCTACACAAACCTCAATAAAATCTCTGGGAGTGATGTCGTTGACATGATGCATTCTCCGTAATACGTTGCGAGCAGCGTTCTCGTCGTGATTGGCAACCTCTTCCGGGCTGAAGTTATTCCATTGGTAAGGGTGGGGCAGAGCTTCTTCGGAGTCAAAGTCTTCGATAGAGTTGCGCAAGGCATTGAAACCGATAAGACTGTCCGCTATCAACACCAGGCCGTTTCCTTTATTAGGAGATAAGGCGATCCAACGGGTATCTGTGTGATGTCCGTTTTCTTGTGGACGCACATAGTTGAAGTACATTTGATCTGCTGTTGTCTTGTATACGCCAACGAGCGTTCCGTGATTGCGGTCGATATAATTCTCTTCCGGGCCACGGCCAAAGTATTGTACATTGTTCATCTGTGCCGGCAAGCGGAAACGCACACCGATACGGGGGACTTCCAGTTTGGAGGCAGCCTTACGGGCAGCATCACTTCCGGGGGTAAATGTAGCCATGCGGGTAGCTTCGGAAACTTCTGTTTCTGTAGGCTGCATATCCGTTGATGTGAATTTGGCATTTACGTTAACTATTCCGTTCGGATAGATTTTGTAAGTGACAACATACAAGTTGCCGGCAGCCAGTAAGTAGGTTACATTTAAGGAGACTGCTTTATCTTCTGCTGTCATGGTAGCATCCGTTATGCGGAAGTTTTTGCTTGATTGTTTCCATACCTGCAAACGTTTAGGAGTGCTGTTACCATAGTCATTATCATTAGGAGCACGCCAGAAGTTAGGCTGAATACCAAATCCGTCTTTGAAATATTCTGTACCATCTACTTTATACGAGGTTACTAATCCGCTATTCTTGTTGAATACAAAGTTTACTTTGGAGGAAGAAACGATTAATTCATCTCCTTGAGTCGTTGTTTTCAATGCCGGACCGTTTGCTTTATAAATACTCTTCTCTGCCTGGATAGGAAGTTGGAACTGGTCGTATGCAATTTCATATCCGGTTGGAATCAACGGTTCAGGCTCTGTGGTTGTTACACTGAAGTTGACAAAATATTCTGTTCCCGGTTGGGCTTTCAGACCATTTACCGGTACGGTGAATTCTTTAGAGGCTTGCGGAGCAATATCCAAAGATACTTTTCCACCTTTTATTGTCTTTCCGTTAGCAAGTACATTGTAGTGAATCTGATATTTTTTCAGGTTAGTGAAATAGAAACGGTTGGTGATTTTGAATATACCGGCTGCGGCATCTACTGCTTCAAAACCTACATTCTGATGTACATATTTCACTTCAGCCATTGCCGGATGCGGACCACGATCCGGATTGACAAGACCGTTGCAGAGGAAGTTACCATCGCTAGGTGCGTCTACGCCGAAGTCACCTCCGTAGGCCCAGTATTCTCTTCCATTCTTATCTTTTTGGAGAAGACCTTGGTCTACCCAGTCCCAGATATATCCACCTTGGAGATTCGGATATTTGTAAATTGCCTGCCATTGTCCCCACAGGTTTCCCGTGGAGTTTCCCATGGCATGTGCATACTCCGAAGGAGCTACAGGACGGTCGCTACCATTCTTTCCGATATTTTCCAGCCAGTCGGCACCCGGATATTGCGGAACATACATATCGGAGTTCCATTCCCATTGAGCACGTTCGTAGTTGACCGGACGATCCATCAGGTCTTTGTCTGCCTTTTTCAACCACAAATAAGTCTGATAGAAATTATATCCGTTTCCGGCTTCATTTCCCAGCGACCAGAATGTGACGCTCGGATAATTCTTATTACGTTCAAACATATTGATGGTACGATCCATGTGCGGTTTCAGCCATTCGGGATTGTTACCCAGTGAACCGCCTTTCCGGAGATCATAATACATTCCGTGGCTTTCCACATTGGCTTCATCATATACATAAAGTCCGTATTCATCACAAAGTTCATAGAAACGGCGGTCTTGCGGATAGTGGCAAAGGCGTACACTGTTTAAGTTATGCTGTTTCATCAATTCGAAGTCACGGCGCATTAAATCCTCTGTTACATAATGACCTGTTGACGGGTTATGTTCGTGGATATTTACCCCTTTCAGTTTCAGAGGCTGACCGTTGATGAATAAGCAGACATACGGTTTTCCGTTGGCAGCCTTCTGTTCGATAGGCTTGATCTCAATCCGGCGGAATCCTACATTGAAAGGAATGATTTCATTGATTTTGCCATTCTCTTTTACTGTCATCAACAGTTTGTATAGATTCGGATGTTCGGAGGTCCATGTGCTGACATCTGTCAGATTCTTATCGAAAGAAAGTGTACGTACTTCGTTCGATGGAATATAGGCTGTCTTCTCTTCAGTAGCTACAACTTTTCCTTGTGCATCTAATAGTTCATAAACTAATGTAAGATTAGTTGCAGCCTTTTCATGATTTCTCAAATCGACATTTAAACCGAAGATTCCATTTTTGTAACTGTCGTCCAGCGTAGACTTAATTCGGAAATCTTTGAGAGCTGCTTTAGGCTGTGAATACAGAAAAACATCGCGTTCAATACCACTCATACGCCAGAAGTCTTGACATTCAAGATAGGAACCGGTGCTCCAACGGAAGATTTTAACTGTAAGTACGTTCTTTCCCGGCTTCACGTAATTGTTGATAAGAAATTCTGCCGGATTCTTGGAGTCTTCGCTATATCCTACTTCTTGTCCGTTGATATATACATATACGCCGGACTTAGCTCCTGCCAGATGCAAGTAGATATCCCGCCCATCCCAGTCTGCCGGAATATCGATGTCCCGGCGATAAACTCCTACCGGATTGGCTTCGGGAAGAGTAGGAGGTTGTGGATTGCGCGGTTTGAATTCATAACCATGATTGGTGTAGATGGCTATTCCGTGTCCTTGTACTTCCCAGTTGCCGGGCACCTGAATATCATCCCACGAATCTGTATTGGTGTTCGGATCGGTAATGTTATCGGGAAGTTTTTTATAAGAGTCTACGAAGTAGAATTTCCAGGTTCCGTTCAGCAAGCGGTAATACTTGCTTCGTTCGAACTTGCCACTCAAGGCATCAGCGCGATTGTTGTATGTCATAAAAGAAGTACGTGGATACTCTTTGTTGACTTCAACTACCTGCACGTCCTGCCAATAAGGTTTCACGGCTTTCTCAGCCATTGTACTAAGTGTTGTCAGGGAAAATATTCCCATGAAAATGCCTGTTAATAAGTTGGGGGTTGGTCGAAATTTCATGTTTCTCAATATTGGTTTTTCATTTCTTTTTTATTTTACTTTGATATGATCGAATCCTTCTCCATACACTCCGATGACAGCACTTTGCGATACAAATGCATTCGGGTCTATGTCTTTTATCAACCGGAAGATGATAGGCGATTCCCTTTTCTTGGCTAATACAAACATCATCTTTACTTCTCGTCCTGTATAAAAGCCGGTTGCATTGATAATCGTTACTCCCCGGTGCGGATATTCGTTAATATGCCGTCCAATTTCTTCATATTTGTTAGATATGATAAAGAACTGTACGGATTGGCGGGCGCTATTCACTACCTGGTCGAGAACGAAACTACAAATATAAAGAGTTACAAACCCATACACCACTTTTTCCCAGTCTTTTAAGACAAAATAACTGGAAGAAATGATAATCATATCGCAGATGAGCACGACTCTTCCTAATGTGATGTCCCGGTATTTGTTGATGATGGCTGCAATAATATCTGTACCTCCCGTACTTCCATTAGCCGAAAAAGCAACACCTATGCCGCCTCCACAGAAGGATGCTCCGATGACACATGCCATAAAGGGCTGGTCGTGGAGAAGCCCGAAACCTGCTGTCAATTTTTGAATGACGGACAGAAAGAAGGTGAGGGTAAATACACCAAAAATAGTTTTGATGCAAAACTTTAGTCCCAGCAACTTGAGGGCTAGTAGCAGCAAGAAGAAGTTGATGCTGAAGTACGTATATTGTACCGGAAAACCTGTGGCCCAATATACGATAGAAGCAATACCCGGTACTCCCCCGGTGGTGATATCGTTAGGCAACAGAAAAACGGTCCAACCGATACCATACAAAATCATGCCGATGGCAATCATTACATAATCTCTGGCTTCACGGATAATGCTTTGCTTAGAAGGCTTTGGAATAGCTGTTTTCATAAACGTGATTATGATAATCTATAAAATGTTCAAACACGAACCCATGAATAATCCGGCTTTGGGGGAGAAGCCGGATTGGTTCATTATGCTCGTGCTAAAAGGAAATATTCTGTTTTATTTTGCAAAAGCGTGACGGTAGCCTTGTACTTTATTCCATCCGCCGCGAGTGAAGTCGGGTACTTCTACCGGAGCTGAATTGTTCTCGATAGAAAGTCTGGTAAGTTCAGCCATGCAACACCATTCTGCCAGGTCATAAACGTCTATATCCAATGGTAGTCCATTCTGCAAGCAATATGCCAGACGGTAGTCCATGATAAAGTCCATACCACCATGTCCACCTACTTTCTTGGCTGTTTCTTCCAACTCTATATGAATAGGATCTTTATATTTATCCATCAAGGCTTTTTTTACGTTTTCAGGTACAGAACCATGTGCATTCAGATTCTCATGATTAGGCACATCTTTTGAATCAACTTGTGAAGGTCTCAGGCAATATTCTTCAATCGGATATTTGCTTGCGTAACCATCGGCTCCCACTATCTGATACATACGGCTGTATGGGCGTGGAGTCATTACGTTGTGCTGAATCAACATTGTTTTACCGTTCTCTGTGCGAATCAGGGTAGAAGTCTGGTCACCATTCTGGAAGTCGGTCACCTCTTCTCCTGTTTGTTTCTTAATATAAGCCGGTCCGTTGACAGCTTTCGTATCCATCGATACCAATGTTTTCATGCGGTCGCCACGGTGGATATTAAGTACCTGACAAGCAGGGCCCATGCCATGGGTAGCATATACATCACCACGGTGTAGATGATTATAATCCATTCGCCAGTTATTCCAGTATTCAGGCCAGAAATCTTCCAGATTGTGGATATATGAACCTTCTACATGAAGTACTTCTCCGAATACGCCTTGTTGTGCCATATTTAAAGAAGTCAGTTCAAAGAAGTCATATACGCAGTTTTCGAGCTGCATACAATGCTTACGTGTCTTTTCGGAAGTATTGATTAGCTGCCAGATTTCATCCAGTGTCATGGCGGCAGGAACTTCGATAGCTACATGCTTACCGTGTTCCATGGCATAAACACCCATTGCTGCATGATGTTTCCAGTCGGTGGCTATGTATACCAGATCAATATCGTCCCGTTCACAAAGTTGCTTCCATGCCTCTTCCGAACCACTGTAAGAAGCAGCTTCAGGAAGTCCGGCATTCTTCAAAATTTCTTGTGATTTTTCAACACGTTCGGGAAGCAGGTCGCATAATGCTACAATCTTAGTTCCCGGGATATGGGTCCAACGTGCCACGGCACCGGGACCACGCATTCCTAATCCGATGAAACCGACACGAACGGTATCAATTTTAGGAGTAACGAGTTGGATTACATCTTCTTGTCCGGCAGGGCGGGCAGGAGTTTCTACTTTGATAGGAGTAAAGGCTTCGGGAGCCTTTGGTTGTTGAGTACAACTGGTGTGCCAAGTTAACAAAGCCAAGCCGATGGCAGTGACTGTAAATAGTTTCTTCATCATATTTTAAAGTTTTTAATAGGGGTTATTCGATGTTTTTCATTTACGTGTCAAAAATAGTAATTAATTAGCCAACTATTTGTATTTGTTCCCGATATTTTCATCACAAAAGTTTCTATTATGAGGTAAAAGATGAGTCTGACTTTTTTTACCTGATTTTGTGTAGGCTTATGTGATGTCAAATACATATAAAAGACATGCCATAAAAAGGCTCTTCCTAAAAAGAAGTCACCTTTTTAGAATTGCTTAACGTTTACTACTCCTGTTGGGGTAAACTATCTACTTCGTCTGTACTTCTGATAGAACCTAGTATTTGTATTTTTTCCAGGCTCCCCTGGTGAAATCCGGTATTTCTACTGCTATGCTCTTATTCAGTACAGATTTTTCACTTAGTTCTGTGATACACGACCATTCGGCTGCATCGTATACATCCATATCCAGTGGAAGCCCGTTGCGCAGACAATGAATAAGGCGGTAATCCATAACATAATTCATTTCATTGGGTAGGCCTCTGCGATGTGCTTCTTCGCCAATGGTTGCGCTAAAAGGATGTTTATAGCGTGCCATCATTTTTTTCTAGCAGTTCTCCTTCAAGTGGAGTGTCTCCATTAGGATCCAGGGCGATACAGGGGACAGGGTATTTTTGGGCGAATCCCAGTGTGCCGCATACTGTTTGAAGGCGGCTGTAAGGACGTGGGGTGGATATGTCGTATTGAAGCATGATTGTCTTCCCTTTGAGCGTGTGGATAAGAGTCGTGTTTACGTCTCCCAATTGATATTTCTGGTGGGCTTCCGGTGAATATTCGCCGAATAGTCTACGGGCATACTCGCTCATTCCTGCCTGATGAGTAGACATGGAAACGAGATATTCCATTCTGTCACTGCGATGAATATCCAGTATCTGGCAGGCGGGGCCTAACCCATGAGTGGGATAAGGATTGCCTGTATGTTCGATGCTGTATCTTTTTCCCCAATGGTTGTGATAGCCGCCTTCGCTCTCTTCGGCAAAGTACATTGAACGAAGATCGTGAATGTAGGCTCCTTCTACATGCATGATTTCTCCGAACAATCCTCGTTGGGCCATGTTGAGAGTCATTAGTGCAAAGGGATCATAACAACAATTTTCGAGCATGATGCAGTGTCGCCTGGTTTTTTCTGCAGTGTCTACCAATTGCCAACATTCTTCCACGCTCATAGCAGCCGGAACTTCAATAGCTACATGTTTATTGCATTCCATTGCGAAAGTTGCCATTGGAGTATGCATTAACCAGTCGGTGCAGATGAATATTAAATCTACTTCATCCGATTCGCACATCTTCTTCCATCCCTCCACTCCGGTATATCCGGTGGCTTCGGAACGGTCAGCTTCTTTTAATAGTTGTTGGGCCTTACTTAGATTTCCTTCTCTTATTTCACAAAGAGCTTTGATTTCTACTCCTTCAATTTGCAGATAACGTTGTAAGGTGAGCAATCCTCGATTGCCCAGTCCTATAATCCCGATGCGGATAGTGGGGATAGGGGGATGTGCTAGTCGGAGTACGTGCGATTGTACCGGAGAATTTTTCATAAGCTTAGCGGTCTAAAGTAAAACAAAAAAAGAGAATCTAATTTCTCAGATTCTCTTTGGAGAGCGGAAGACGGGGCTCAAACCCGCGACCCTCAGCTTGGAAGGCTAATGCTCTATCAACTGAGCTACTTCCGCAATTTTTGTGGGCAAAGATGGATTCGAACCACCGAAGTCGAAAGACAGCAGATTTACAGTCTGCCCCATTTGGCCACTCTGGTATTTGCCCTTTTTTGCTTTTGAGGAGGTTTGTTTCTCAATTGCGGTGCAAAGATACAACTATTTATTTAAACTCCAAACAAAATCGATCATTTTTATTGCAGTAATTGCACATTCATCTCCTTTGTTACCCAGTTTGCCACCGGCACGATCCTCTGCTTGCTCCATTGTATTTGTGGTAATTAATCCGTAAATAACTGGTATATCGCCAGTTGCGTTTAATTCGGTAATTCCTTGGGTTGCTCCCATGCAAACATAATCAAAATGTGGGGTATCTCCTTTAATTACGCAACCAATTGCAATAATTGCATCAAGATCGCAATTTTCCATCATTTGGTTAGCTCCAAAAGTAAGTTCGAAACTTCCCGGTACAGTTTTCACCAGAATATTTTCGTCTTTTGCTCCATGTTTTTTTAATGTATCGACTGCGCCTTTCAGTAAAGCACCGGTAATATTGAAATTCCATTCGGATACGACGATACCAAATTTCATTGCTTCTGCATTCGGAACGGAATTGAAATCATATTCGGATAAGTTATGGTAAGCTGTTGCCATAGTTAATTAAAAGTTGAGAATTATAAAATGAAGATTTGAGAGTATGAGAGATTTAAGAAGAAAGGCACGGATTTCACGGATTCCACGGTTTTAATAGATAGTCCGCTTAATCCGGTGTAATCCGTGCCTCGATTCCCTTATATAATAGATGGTATATTATTTTTTCATCAATTTAGCTTGCTCGATATATTTGTCGATGTCCATAGCCTGATAAGATTGGAAATATTTATCCTTGATCTTAGTGTAAGCGTTTACAGCATCGTCATATTTTCCCTGTTTTACCAGGATTTCACCAGCTTGTATCAGGAAGATCGGGCTTAATGTGTTGTTGTCAGCTTTGTCTGCTGCCGACAATAAAGTAGAAGCCGCTTTGTCTAATTGGCCAAGTTGTGCGTAGCAGTTACCTGCAGCACCCAAAATTGCCGGAGCAACCATTTGGTCTTTTCCATTGAAGCTGTCCAGCATCTTCACTGCTTCTTCATATTTGCCAAGTTGTGCGTAGCAAATACCAGCATAAGCTTTTGCCAAATTGGCAGCTTTTGTTCCGCTGTAGTCATCAGCAACTTTCAGGAAACCTGTATAACCGATGCTGTCACCGTTCAAAGCCTGTTCAAAAGCATCCTGTTCAAAGTATTCCTGTCCTTTGAAAAGAGCTGCCTGTGCTTTTTCTTCACGTGGTTCAGCATAGAGGTTTTTGTACATGATAAAACCTGCTACAATAATAATCACAGCAACAACACCGCCAATAATTGCGTTTTTGTACTTGATAAGAAATGCTTCCGATTGTGTCAGTGCATCTTCTACGTTCAGATGTTCGTTCTGATTCTTTTGTTCTGCCATTTTATATGATTCTTTTTGTTATTATTCACAGTTTGATATTTCGACTCGCAAAAGTAGTTTTTTTATATCTACAAACGAAATTTAGAAGCATCTTTTTTTGTTTTACACCCGAAAACCACGAAAATCTTGCTACTTTTGTGAACAAATTAACGTGTACACAATGATACTGAAACGAATATCCATATTAAACTATAAGAATCTGGAAGAGGTAGAACTGGGATTCTCTGCTAAGCTGAATTGTTTTTTCGGACTGAATGGAATGGGAAAGACGAATTTGCTGGATGCGGTGTATTTCTTGTCTTTCTGTAAGAGCTCCGGAAACCCGATTGATTCTCAAAATATTCGTCATGAACAAGACTTTTTCGTAATTCAGGGCTTTTATGAAGCGGAGGACGGAACTCCTGAAGAGATTTATTGTGGGATGAAACGCCGTTCGAAGAAACAATTTAAGCGGAATAAGAAAGAATATAGCCGTTTTTCGGACCACATCGGTTTTCTGCCTTTGGTGATGGTTTCACCTGCCGATTCCGAATTGATAGCCGGGGGAAGTGAGGAGCGTCGCCGGTTTATGGATGTAGTGATTTCGCAGTATGATAAGGAATATCTTGAAGCGCTGATACGGTATAATAAAGCATTGGCGCAGCGTAACACATTGTTGAAGAGTGAGTTTCCGGTGGAGGAGGAGCTGTTTCTTGTGTGGGAGGAGATGATGGCGCAAGCCGGTGCAATCGTATTCCAGAAACGTGAAGCGTTTATCCGGGAGTTTATTCCTATTTTCCAATCTTTCTATTCCTTTATCTCGCAGGATAAAGAGGTGGTGGGATTATCTTATGAGTCTCATGCGCGGGATGCTTCTTTGTTGGAAGTGTTGAAGCAAAGCAGGGAGAGGGATAAGATAATGGGATTCTCTTTGCGTGGGATTCATAAAGATGAGTTGAATATGTTGTTGGGTGAATTCCCGATAAAGAAAGAAGGTTCGCAGGGACAGAACAAAACGTATCTGGTAGCATTGAAACTGGCGCAGTTTGATTTCTTGAAGCGTACCGGCCGGACTGTTCCTTTATTATTATTAGATGATATTTTCGATAAGTTGGATGCTTCCCGTGTAGAGCAAATAGTGAAGCTGGTGGCTGGAGACAATTTCGGGCAGATATTTATAACGGACACGAACCGGGGACATCTCGACCGTATTTTACATAAGGTAGGCAGCGATTATAAAATATTTCGTGTAGAAGAGGGCACAATTCAAGAAACGGAGGCTGATAATGAAGCGCAATGATGCCGAACAAATAGGAAAACTGATTCAACAGTTTCTTCGTCAGGAGAGTTTGGAATCTCCGCTGAACGAACAAAGACTGCTGGATGCCTGGCCTCAAATCTTGGGACCGGCGGCGGCTTATACCAGCAATCTTTATATTCGTAATCAGACATTATATGTACATCTGACTTCCGCAGCTCTTCGTCAGGAATTGATGATGGGGCGTGAGGTATTGGTGCGCACGCTGAATCAGAGAGTCGGAGCTACCGTAATTACAAATATTATTTTTCGTTGAAGAAAGATATTCTGTCTATAACCTTTATACCTAGCTTCCGGAGTGTTTCGGTTGCACGGTTGTAATAAAAAGGATTTTCCAAATATTGATTGTTATGGGCATCTACGCCGATGATAGCGGTGCAACCTTCATGGGCGGCTATTTTCCAGAAATCCGGATGAGGAATGGTAGTAATGCCATGAATATCATTGTACTCTTCATATCCGATATTATATTCCAACGGTAAGTTTAACCGTACTGCCGTCCGGCAGATATGTCTGCTGACTAGCTTACAATGACGATCGAACTCGGGGTAAGAACGCATAAATAAATCCGGATGGGCAAGGTAGGCAAATAGTCCGCTTTCCATTCCTTCAATAGCACTCTCTTCATAGAGTTCGAGCATGTCTACCGAATCTGTATTCCGGCCGAAGTAGGGGAACTTCTCATCTGTGTGAAAATGGTGATTTCCAAAGATGATATAGTCCAGTTTATATTCTTTGATGATTCCTTTTAACCAGTGTATGTATTCAGGAAAGTATTCGCATTCCAATCCTATTTTTATGCTGATTTGATTTTTATATTTCTCTTGCAGCGAACGGATACTTTCCACATATCCCGGTAACTCTTCGGGAAGCATCCGGATGTCGGATATATAATCAGTGTGATATTTCCACGGAGTGTGGTCAGAAAAGCCTAATTCTTGATAGCCGCCTTTGATGGCACTTAAAACAAATTCTTCGTCACTCCCTGTCGCATGATGGCAGCGGGTGGTGTGGGTGTGATAATTCGTCTTCATTGATTGTTATGATTATATCCATGCGGATGTCGAATGATTCCGCCGGAACTTCTTCTACTAATTGAAATGGGAAACAGATTCCTGCTTTATAGGCTGATGGTATGCGTGGCAGGAGACGGTCATAATATCCTTTTCCCCGCCCCAAACGGTTACCTTTAGCATCGAAAGCTACTCCGGGAACGACGATGAACTCTATGGCTGCATAGTCTGTGAATATTTCTCCGGTTGGTTCTGCTATACCGTAGATGCCGCTGATTGACATGTCTTCCGGTCCGGTGTATATCCGTAGTTCTAAATCATCGCCTACTACTACAGGGAGTAGAATCCGTTTTTCGCTACTCCATTTTTGAATAAAGGCATGTGTATCTACTTCGTCATTCAGCGAATGGTATAGTAATACAGTATTTGCCGCCCTGAAAGCCGGATGGGCTTCAAGGGCGGCAAGTATATTAGCTGATTGCAGCTTTCGCATAGTTGAATCCGCGTGTTGGGTCTTCAGTAATGCTATATGCTTGCGCAGTTCTTTTTTTCTTTCCATCTTTTTTATCCTTCGTCACTTCTTCTTCAACGGCTACCGGAGCTTTGGGGAAAGCTTCTCCTTTTTCAAGTATCTCAATACCTTTAATGACAGTAGCATCTGTTTTGTTGAAGTATTGGAGATAGGCTTCCAGTCCAAGCATATTGTAGATGATGTTGCCAAAGAGGTTCTTTTCCAATAGTTTGTATGATTTCTGAATGAGGATATTTCTTCTTTTCACTCCTTTACTGTCGGCAAAACGGACAAACTGTTCCACCAAACCTTGATGACGAAGATAGTTTAGTAATTCTTCCTCAGTTTCGTATTGGCTTAACTTCTTCCGGTTATTGTCGGTGTATTGGAATGTGAACTGAATAGTCAGTCCCCGGTTAATAACTGTCGATAGATAAGAAGTGACTCCCGTTGTATCCTGCGGAACGAATATATCCGGCATGATACCACCGCCGCCATACACAGTACGTCCCAAGCTGGTATTATAACGTTCGCTCTCATTCTGCTTGATACTATCACGTGAGAAAAATTCTCCATGTTCGTAACGGGTGTATAAATCCAGCTCGTAGTTACGGTCTTTACCGCTTTCGTATGGGCGTTGGATGCAACGTCCGGATGGGGTGTAGTAGCGGGCGATTGTCAGGCGGATAGCCGATCCGTCACTGAAATCGATAGGCTGTTGCACAAGTCCCTTACCGAAAGAACGGCGTCCTACAACTGTACCCCGGTCGTTATCTTGAATAGCTCCGGTGAAAATTTCACTGGCGGAAGCAGAACCTTCGTCAATCAATACAACGAGCGGCATTTTCTGACAACTACCCGTACCGTTGGCAAATTCTTCTGCACGTGGATATTTACGGCCTTGAGTATATACGATCAGCTTACCTTCAGGCAAGAATTCATTTACCATGCGGATAGCAGCTTCCATATATCCTCCGGTATTACCGCGCAGGTCAATGATTAGACCTTTGCATTTTTTGTGGTTGAGTTGTGCTAATGCATTAAGCAATTCTACATGGCTGGTACGTCCGAATTTGCTGACTTTCACATAACCGATATCGTCGTTCACCATGTAAGCAGCATCTACGGTATTTTGAGGAATGTCTCCACGTGTGATGTTGAAGTGTAATAAGTCCTTTTCTCCTGTTCGTTTGATTCCCAATTTTACCTGTGAGCCTTTCGGACCTTTCAAGGTGCGCATAGCCCGTTCGTTCGTTACTTTCTTGCCGACAAACAAGCTATCGTCTACAGTAACAATGCGGTCGCCCGCCATTAATCCTATCTTTTCAGAAGGACCTCCCTGAACAACAGCATTGACATGAATGGTGTCATTCTGTATGGTAAACTGGATGCCAATTCCGCTGAAGCTGCCTTCCAGTTCAGAGTTGACTTCTTCGAGATTTTGGGCTGGGATATAAGTTGAATGCGGATCCAGTTCGGCTAGAATTTGCGGCATGGCTTTTTCTACCAAATCGGCCATGTTTACGGTGTCGACATATTGATCGTCTACAATGCGTAACAAGGCGTTTAGCTTATTGGAGGAGCCATTGATAATACCCAAACGGTTGCCGGCAAAATGCTTGGCATAAAATGTGCCGATAAGAATCCCGACTACCACACTGACTGCTATGATGACAGGTGTAAAACGTGAAGAGTTTTTTGTACTCATGTCTATTCCTTTTTTAAAACGTTCGTCTTCTTATTTATTTGGAGAGGAATTATCATCTAACTCTGTGTAGATAACTTCGATTCCCGCCCGTTTTAATAACTCTATTCCATCTTCCAGGCGGTAATGCTCGGAATAAACTACCCGTTTGATTCCTGCCTGTATGATTAACTTTGCACATTCGATGCAAGGAGAGGCGGTGACGTACATGGTAGCACCGTCGCTACTGTTATTTGAACGCGCTATTTTGGTAATGGCATTGGCTTCCGCATGCAGAACGTATGGTTTTGTCAGGTTGTTTTCATCTTCACATACATTCTCGAATCCGGAAGGTGTTCCGTTATATCCATCAGAGATAATCATTTTATCCTTAACAATTAAAGCTCCTACTTTACGGCGTTGACAATAGGAGTTTTCAGCCCATATACTGGCCATACGTATATAACGTTTGTCAAGTTCTAATTGTTTTTTTTCAGTGTCCATGTTGTTTACTATTTATTGCTGACTACCCGGAAAACCATACGGAAAGTTTGTTTACCGGATGCCGGTTTGTATAAAAGGTATAAGTTATTGCTGTCTCCTTCGTAAGATGTAGCTGCATTAAGTCCCTCTATGAAATTTCTGGCAAGTTTGTCGTCACCATAATTACCAGCAGTGGTAACGGTAGCTTTAAAACCGTTATTCTTGGCATTGGCATTCCATTTTCCTTCAAAAGTACTGGTTGCAATTACACTTCCTTTTATATTTCCGTTAATAACGTCTCCATCTACTGTGCCATCAAATACGATGTTGTATGTACCGTTCTTATTAAGTTCTTTAATACTTGCTTTTTCTTGTTCTTCATTCTCCCAAAAGCCAAACATCTCATGACCTCCATCTACTGTGATATAATTTAGTTTCCAGGTTTTTCCTGTAAAGATAGCAGCTACATCGTCCGAATCATTACATCCTGAAAATAAAGGAAGCAATAAAAGCAATCCTACTATTTGAAATATACTTCTCTTCATACTTAATACCTTCATACTTAATACTTATTTCTTTATCCCATTTCTGATTAGCAAAGCATCAATGCTCGGTTCCTGTCCGCGGAAACGTTTATAAAGTACCATCGGATGTTCCGTTCCTCCTTTCGACAGAATATGATTGCGGAATGAGTCTGCCACTTCCTGATTGAATATCCCTTTTTGCTTGAATAATGAAAAAGCGTCAGCATCCAATACTTCCGCCCATTTGTAGCTATAGTATCCGGCGGCATACCCACCGGCAAAGATGTGGGAGAACTGCGTACTCATGCAAGCTTCTTGTACTACCGGCAATATTTGCGCATCCTTCCAGGCTTCCTGTTCATAAGCTTTCACATCTCCTTCAAAAGGAGTGTTACGCGTATACCATGCCATATCAAGTAGACCGAAGCTGATTTGTCTCAGGCAAGCATAAGCAATATTGAAGTTTGATGCATCTACAAGACGTCTTATTAATTCATCCGGCAAAACTTCTCCCGTCTGATAATGACGGGCAAAGGTATTGAGGAAATCTTTCTCTATGGCGAAATTCTCCATAATTTGTGAGGGGAGTTCCACGAAATCCCAATATACATTGGTTCCACTTAAACTCCTGTAAGTGGAATTGGCAAACATACCGTGCAGGCTATGTCCAAACTCATGCAAGAATGTTTCTACCTCATTGAAAGTCAATAAAGCGGGCTTATTCTCGGTTGGCTTGGTGAAGTTCATCACAACGGATACATGAGGACGGCTGTTTTCACCAGTCTTTTTATCGATCCATTGGTCTTTGTAGCTCGTCATCCAGGCTCCGGCACGCTTTCCCGGACGCGGATGGAAATCGGTGTATAGGACGGCTAAGAATTTGCCGTCTTTATCAAACACTTCAAAGGCTTCTACCTCTTTATGGTAAACCGGAATTTCTGTATTTTTCCGGAAAGTGATTCCATATAACTTTTCTGCCAGGCCGAATACTCCTTTCTTCACTTGTTCCAGTTCGAAGTAAGGGCGAAGCATTTCTTCGTTGATATTGAATTTTTTGTCTTTCAGTTTGTTTGAATAATAACTCCAGTCCCAAGGCATGACAACGAAATCAGCTCCCTGTTCTTCACGAGCCAGTTCTTGTATCTCTTTATATTCTTGCTGTGCAGTAGGAGTGTATGCTTCCAACAGTTGGTTGAGCAGCTTGTATACCGACTTGCTGTTTTCAGCCATTCTTTTCTTTAGCGTATATTCCGCATAATCTTTGTATCCCAGTAACTGGGCTATTTTCATGCGTGTATTGGCTATCTTTTTTACAATGTCGATATTATTGAATTCGTTATCGTGTGTACATTTGGTATTATAAGCCATATACAGCTTTTGACGTAAATCCCGATTGTCGGAGTACGTCATGAAAGGAACATAGCTCGGAGCGTGAAGCGTGAATGCCCATCCTTCTTTACCTTCGCTCTTAGCTGTTTCTGCAGCTGCTTCTATGATAATTTCGGGTAGTCCGGCAAGGCTTTCTTTTTTTGTTAACAGCATTTGATAAGCATTCGTCTCTTTCAGGTTGTTTTCACTGAAAGTTAGAGTCAGTTTACTCAATTCGGTAGTCAGGCGACGGTATTCTTCCCGTGCTTCTCCTTCCAAGTTGGCGCCATGGCGTACAAAACTGTTATATGCATTTTCCAGTAACTGTTTTTGTTCCTGTGTCAGCTGCAAAGCCTCTTTCTGGTTATACACTTCTTTCACACGTGCGAATAACTTTTCGTTCAGTGTGATATTGTTGCTGTGTTCACTAAGCAACGGCATAATCTTTTGAGCCAGCTCTTGCAGATCGTCATTCGTTTCTGCGCTTAGCATATTACCGAAGACGGCTACTACTCTATCCAGTAATTCTCCGGATTCGTCGAAAGCTTCTATTGTATTGGTAAAATCAGCCTTTTCCGGATTCTGTATGATAGCTTCTATTTCAGCATTTTGCAACCTGATTCCTTCCAGAATAGCAGGTTCATAATGTTCTGTTTCAATCCGGTCAAACGGCACGGTTTCGTGTGGCGTATGGTATTGCCCGTAGAAAGGATTCTGGGCATTTGTTATATTGTTCATAGTGCAAACTAGTATCAATGTTATTAATAATCTCTCCATAGAGGTACAAAGCTACTAAAATTGTAGCTTATTCAACGGATAACACGTTGCTTTTTAACAATATATAAAATGAAATGTATAAAAAAACCGCTACGGTTTCCCGCAGCGGTTTCTATATTGTTCAGGCTTCTAATTAAGCGTTAACTGATGCCATGTGAGCGATCAAGTCAAGAACTTTGTTAGAGTAACCGATTTCGTTGTCATACCAAGATACAACTTTAACGAAAGTATCAGTCAAAGCGATACCAGCTTTAGCGTCGAAGATAGAAGTACGAGCGTCACCCAAGAAGTCAGAAGAAACTACTGCATCTTCAGTGTAACCCAGGATACCTTTCAATTCGCCTTCAGAAGCTTCTTTCATTGCAGCGCAGATTTCAGCGTAAGTAGCCGGTTTAGCCAAGTTAACTGTCAAGTCAACTACAGATACGTCCAAAGTCGGAACACGCATAGACATACCAGTCAATTTGCCGTTCAATGAAGGGATTACTTTACCTACAGCCTTAGCAGCACCAGTAGAAGAAGGGATGATGTTGCCAGAAGCAGCACGACCACCTCTCCAGTCTTTCATAGAAGGACCGTCAACTGTTTTCTGAGTAGCAGTTGTAGAGTGAACTGTAGTCATCAAACCGTCAAGGATACCGAACTTGTCGTTCAATACTTTAGCGATAGGAGCCAAACAGTTAGTAGTACAAGAAGCGTTAGATACGAATTGAGTACCTTTTACATATGTTTTTTCGTTTACACCGCAAACGAACATCGGAGTGTCATCTTTAGAAGGAGCTGACATTACAACATATTTTGCACCAGCTTCGATGTGAGCCTGAGCTTTGTCTTTGCTCAAGAACAAACCTGTAGATTCAACAACGTATTCTGCACCTACAGCATCCCATTTCAAATCAGCCGGATTTCTTTCAGCTGTGATACGGATAGCTTGACCGTTAACGATCAATTTGCTGTTTTCAACATCAGCTTCGATAGTACCGTTGAACTGTCCGTGCATTGTGTCATACTTCAGCATGTAAGCCAAGTAATCAACCGGGCAAAGGTCATTGATACCTACGATTTGAATATCGTTTCTCTCCATTGCAGCGCGGAAAACGAAACGTCCGATACGTCCGAATCCATTAATACCTACTTTAATCATTTTGTTTAAACTTTTAAGGGTTTTATAATATTTGTTCAAATATCTCTCAGCCTCCGCACTTGTTTTATTTTCAAATGCGGTGCAAAATTACAAAAATGTTTTTATATTCGCATATTAAATTCACATTAAATATTGAAAAAAGATGGGAAAGAGCACATTTTTACAGGACTTTAAGGCGTTTGCCATGAAAGGCAACGTCATTGATATGGCTGTCGGTGTTGTTATTGGTGGTGCATTTGGAAAAATCGTATCATCATTGGTTGCTAATGTTATCATGCCTCCGATTGGTTTACTGGTTGGCGGTGTGAACTTTACGGATTTGAAATGGGTGATGAAAGCGGCGGAGGTCGGTGCCGACGGCAAGGAGGTAGCTCCGGCTGTAACACTGGATTACGGCCAGTTTTTGCAGGCTACCTTTGATTTTTTAATTATCGCTTTCGCTATATTCTTATTTATACGTTTGATAACGAAATTGACTACTAAAAAACAGGCGGAAGTTGCGGCAACTCCTCCTGCTCCTCCTGCACCAACGAAAGAGGAAGTTTTGTTGACGGAGATACGTGACTTGCTGAAAGAAAAGAATAGTTGATTCTAACTTAAAATAGAGGAGATTCCAGGTGTAAACTAGAGAATCTCCTTTATTTTTCTCTTCATTATTAATATAGATTGCGTACTTTTTTCTACTTTTGCAACTCAATTTATTCAAAATCCAACCATTGATATGCAGGAAAAAATAATAATTCTTGATTTCGGTTCGCAGACAACACAGCTCATAGGCCGTCGTGTACGTGAATTGGATACGTATTGTGAAATTGTTCCTTATAACAAATTTCCTAAGGAAGACCCAACTATTAAAGGAGTTATTCTCTCCGGAAGTCCTTTCTCGGTTTACGATAAAGATGCTTTTAAAGTAGATTTGAGTGAAATTCGTGGTAAATATCCAATATTGGGTATTTGTTATGGTGCACAATTTATGTCATACACCAATGGCGGAAAAGTGGAACCGGCCGGAACACGCGAATATGGACGTGCCCACTTGGCTTCATTTTGCAAAGATAATGTGCTGTTTAAAGGAGTACGTGATGGTTCGCAGGTATGGATGAGTCATGGAGATACGATTACTGCTATTCCTGATAATTTCAAAAAAATAGCTTCAACAGATAAAGTAGAGATTGCTGCTTATCAGGTAGAAGGTGAGCAAGTGTGGGGTGTTCAATTCCATCCGGAAGTATTCCATAGTGAAGACGGAACTCAAATCCTGAAGAACTTTGTGGTAGATGTTTGCGGTTGCAAACAAGACTGGTCGCCGGCTTCTTTCATTGAAAGTACGGTTGCCGAGCTGAAAGCGCAGTTGGGGGATGATAAAGTCGTTCTCGGTTTGAGTGGCGGAGTTGATTCTTCAGTTGCAGCAGTGTTGTTAAACAAGGCTATCGGTAAGAACTTGACTTGTATCTTTGTAGATCACGGTATGCTGCGTAAGAATGAGTTCAAGAATGTGATGAAGGATTACGAGTGTCTCGGTCTGAATGTGATTGGTGTTGATGCCAGCGCAAAGTTCTTCGCAGAACTGGCTGGTGTGGCTGAACCGGAAAGTAAGCGTAAGATTATAGGTAAGGGCTTCATCGATGTATTTGATGTGGAGGCTCACAAGATAAAAGACGTGAAATGGCTGGCTCAGGGTACTATTTATCCGGATTGTATCGAGTCATTGTCTATTACGGGTACAGTGATAAAGAGCCATCATAATGTAGGCGGTCTTCCTGAAAAGATGAATCTGAAGTTGTGTGAACCACTTCGTTTGTTATTTAAGGATGAAGTGCGCCGGGTAGGTCGTGAGCTGGGTATGCCGGAGCATCTGATTACCCGTCATCCGTTCCCGGGGCCGGGACTGGCAGTGCGTATTCTGGGAGATATTACTCCTGAAAAAGTACGTATTCTGCAGGATGCTGACGATATTTTTATCCAGGGATTGCGTGACTGGGGATTGTATGATAAAGTATGGCAGGCAGGAGTTATCTTGTTGCCGGTACAGTCTGTGGGCGTAATGGGAGATGAACGTACTTATGAAAGAGCGGTTGCTTTGCGTGCTGTGACATCTACAGATGCTATGACAGCCGACTGGGCACATTTACCTTATGAATTTATGGGTAAGGTGTCGAATGATATTATTAATAAGGTGAAAGGAGTGAACCGTGTAACCTATGATATCAGTTCCAAGCCACCAGCAACCATTGAATGGGAATAATAACATTATCCATCATAAAAATAGCCTCAACAGGAATTTCCGTTGAGGCTATTTTTATGATGGATAGTTTCTTTTTTTGATTGGTCAGTCCGTATCTACTCGCTTACCAGCTTCTGTGCGTCCGGAATAAGAATCTCTTTCCGGCGTAACTCTAATAGTCCTTTGTCTTGTAGCTCGTTGAGTGCTTTCGATGTATTCAATCGGGTATCATCTAAGTAGTGGGCAAGGTCGTCCATTTTTACTTTGAATATCTTTTCTCCCTGTGTCTTTTCACAATGTAACAGGAAAAAGCGAATGATTTTCTCTTTTAAATCCTGTGTCGGCTCTTCCCATAAACGGGAATAAAGGTTTTGTGCCCGGTTACTGACAATATTCATGTAGTTGAGCCGGAATATTTCATATTTGAACAGGTCGCTAAGTACGAATGCTTTGCTGATACTGACTGTATGTGCTTCCGTATGTGCCACATAAGCAGAAGTGTAATTGGTATTCATGCCAAACAACGACTGTGGTTCCAGCAGGTAAGGTGCTTCCATCTGTTCGATGACGGTGTATATATTTTCTTTGGAACTTGTGACGATAGAAACCTCTCCTTTTAACAGGAAGCAGAGTTGTTTACACGGACTACCACTCTCTATGATAGTTTCTCCCACTTTATGCTTGATAAAGTGTAGCTTGACCTTATCCAGAATACTTGTGAAATCTTCATGACAAAGACCTTGAAATAAAGGCAATTGGAGCAAAGTGTCGAACATTGTTTCCATATGTTGTAATCTCTTGTTAATCGTACAAATTTACTCATAATACAATACTGCTGTCAACATCTGACCGTTCTTTTTGTTTTTTTTATTGTTTGAATGCATAAAAATAGAGTATATTTGCAGAAAAAAAGGAGGGAATTATGTTCGCAGGCTTCAATTGGCAGCAGATGATTAGTGCGTTTATCGTACTTTTTGCCGTGATAGACATTATCGGCTCTATACCTATTATAATTAACCTCAAAGAAAAAGGGAAAGATGTGAATGCGATGAAAGCTACTGTCATCTCTTTTGCTTTGCTGATCGGATTTTTCTATGCGGGAGATATGATGCTGAAACTCTTCCATGTAGATATTGAATCGTTTGCAGTAGCCGGCGCATTTGTCATTTTCCTCATGTCTTTGGAGATGATTCTGGATATTGAGATTTTCAAGAACCAGGGGCCTATCAAAGAAGCTACTTTGGTGCCGCTTGTCTTTCCTCTGTTGGCAGGTGCCGGAGCTTTTACCACTTTGCTTTCGCTCCGGGCGGAATATGCCAGCATTAATATCATTATAGCTTTAGTCTTGAACATGATCTGGGTTTACTTTGTTGTGAGTATGACCGGTCGTGTAGAACGTTTCCTGGGAAAAGGAGGTATTTATATTATTCGTAAGTTCTTCGGTATCATCTTGTTGGCTATATCTGTAAGATTGTTTACGGCCAATATAACGTTATTGATTGAGGCGCTGCATCGGTCTTAATGAGTATTTAGATTATCTTATTAGATTGGAATACTATCGTATCGGCTGTGCCATCGTGTTGGCACAGTTGTGTCATCGTATTGGCACGGCTGTGACACTTCGATGGCACAACTGTGACAATAAGGTGGCACGGGTTGGCATTTATAATGCTTCTTTTTCTTCTTCTACTGCTACTGTTGTTGTCTCTTCTGTATTCTCTTCGTCTTCCGTTTCATCTGCAAAAGGTTCCGGTCGTTGTGGCCCGTGATTGACAAAAACGAAAGCGCAGAGCGTTCCCATAATTCCGCCGCTAAGATGACCTTCCCACGACATATTGGTGGGGGAGAAATAAGGAAACATGTGCCATATAATTCCTCCATATAAAAAGGTAACGAGTAGAGAGATGGCAATGAGCGGAACATATTTGCGGAGAATACCACTGAAAAAGAGAAAGAAGGCAAGTCCGTAAATTAATCCGCTGGCACCAATGTGCCATCCCGGTTTTCCAATCAGGAAAGTAAGCAGTCCGCCTCCGAGCCAGATTAGGATAAAAATCTTACCTGCTATCCCCCGGTAAAAGTAAAAAAGACACCATGACAAGAAAAATAAAGGAATGGTATTTGCCAGTAAATGACTGAATCCGCTATGTATCAGCGGGTGAGTTAAAATACCTACCAGTCCCCGTTTCTCCATAGGATATACCCCCAAGCGAGAGAAGTCCCAGTCCATTCCGACTTCCATAATCTTGAGTATATAGAGAATAAAAATAAGAAACAAAGGCTTTGCTGCAGCCAGCATGATACGCTGAATATCTTGCTTCATGACATTCTTTTCTTTAGATATTTTACGCAATACTACGAATATTTGCACAAAATCTGAAAATAAAAAGCCTTTTTATTTTTGTTTTTATCTATAATTTGTACATTTGGGCGTTATACCCGTTGTATATGATGCTACAACCAATATATGCGGTATGTAACAATAAATAGATATACGATATAATGACCAATAATTAACCTTTAATAATGCACAACTATGAGTTATTTACGATTTGACAAGACCCTCATGACGAATCTGGAAGAGTCTCTTCAAAGAGAAATCCTCCGGACGAACAAAGCAGGAGCTTATCATTGTACGACGATTGTTGATTGTAACACACGCAAATATCACGGCCTGTTGGTAATCCCAGTTCCCAATATCGACGATGAAAATCATGTGCTGCTATCTTCTCTTGATGAAACGGTAATTCAACACGGTGCGGAGTTTAACTTGGGATTGCACAAATATCAGGGAAACAACTTTAGTCCTAACGGACACAAGTATATCCGCGAGTTTGATTGTGAGCATATCCCGGCAACAACTTACCGTGTTGGAGGTGTTATCCTCCGCAAAGAAAAAATCTTTGTACATCATGAAAATAGAATCCTGATTCGTTATACTTTGCTGGATGCGCATTCGGCTACGACTTTGCGCTTCCGCCCGTTCCTCGCTTTCAGGAGTGTACGTGAGTACACACATGAAAATGCGCAGGCAAGCCGCGAGTATCAACTTGTGGAAAATGGTATTAAAACCTGTATGTATCCCGGATATCCGGAACTATATATGCAGTTGAATAAAAAGTGTGAGTTTCATTTCATGCCTGACTGGTATCGGGGGATTGAATACCCGAAAGAACAAGAGCGTGGGTATGACTTCAATGAAGACCTTTATGTTCCCGGTTATTTTGAGGTGGATATAAAGAAAGGGGAGAGCATTGTATTCTCTGCCGGAACTTCAGAAGTGACTCCCCGTAGATTGAAACAGACATTTGAGGCTGAAGTGGCTGATCGTACCCCGCGTGATAGTTTTTACCACTGTCTGAAGAATTCCGCTCATCAGTTCCATAACCAGCAGGAAGACGAACATTATATTCTTGCCGGTTATCCGTGGTTTAAATGTCGTGCACGTGATATGTTCATTGCCCTGCCGGGACTGACGCTTGCGCTCGATGAGGTCGATCAGTTTGAGGATGTGATGAAAACGGCGGAAGAGGCAATTCGCAATTTTATAAATGAAGAACCAGTAGGCTACAAGATTTATGAAATGGAGCATCCTGACGTTTTGCTTTGGGCTGTCTGGGCTTTGCAGCAATATGCAAAAGAAACTTCCCGTGAGCAATGTCGTCAGAAATACGGAGAACTCCTGAAGGATATAATGGAGTTTATTCGTCAGCGGAAACATGAGAATCTTTTCTTGCATGATAATGGATTACTTTTTGCCAACGGTACGGATAAGGCGATTACATGGATGAATTCTACGGTGAACGGACATCCGGTGATTCCTCGTACGGGGTATATTGTTGAATTTAATGCATTGTGGTATAATGCGTTGCGTTTTATAGCTGATTTGGTGCGCGAAGGAGGAGATGTATACTTGGCGGATGAACTCGATGCGCAGGCAGAAGTAACCGGAAAGTCTTTTGTCGAGGTATTCCGTAACGAATATGGTTATCTGCTTGATTATGTAGACGGTAATATGATGGATTGGAGTGTACGTCCTAACATGATATTTACCGTAGCGTTTGATTATTCTCCTTTGGATCGTGCACAAAAGAAACAGGTGCTTGATATTGTGACCAAAGAGCTGCTCACTCCGAAAGGGATTCGTTCGTTGAGTCCTAAGAGTGGCGGATATAATCCGAACTATGTAGGTCCGCAGATACAACGCGATTATGCTTATCATCAGGGAACGGCCTGGCCTTGGTTGATGGGATTCTATCTGGAAGCTTATCTTCGAATTTATAAGATGAGCGGATTGTCATTCATTGAACGCCAACTGATTAGCTATGATGACGAGATGACAAGCCACTGTGTTGGTTCCATTCCCGAGCTATTCGATGGGAACCCGCCTTTCAAAGGACGCGGTGCAGTATCGTTTGCGATGAATGTAGCAGAAATACTGCGTGTCTTAAAGCTACTGTCTAAGTATTATTAAAAAAGGAGGAACGAAGATGAAAGTTTTAATGTTTGGATGGGAATTCCCTCCCAAAATATATGGTGGTCTTGCGGTTGCTTCTTATGGAATAACTAAAGGATTGAGTCTGCAAGGTGATATGGAGACGATTTTCTGTATGCCTAAACCGAGCGGTGAAGAAGAAAAGTTCTTGAAAATAATCGGTATGAATCAAGTACCCATCGTATGGCGTGATGTCAACTACGACTACTTGAAGTCCCGCTTGTTGGAAATGACACCAGAGGAGTATTATTCTTTCCGTGATCACATCTATGCCGATTTTTCTTATATGCATGTGAATGATTTGGGATGTATGGAGTTTGCAGGTGGTTATCCCGGGAACTTACACGAAGAAATTAACAATTTCTCGATCATTGCCGGAGTAGTGGCTCGTCAGCAGGAGTTTGATATTATTCATGCTCATGACTGGCTGACTTACCCTGCCGGCGTACATGCCAAGATGGTAAGTGGAAAGCCGCTTTGTATCCATGTGCATGCTACTGATTTTGACCGTTCTCGTGGCAAAGTCAATCCTACTGTTTATTCGATTGAGAAGAATGGTATGGATCATGCTGATTGTATCATGTGCGTATCCGAGTTGACTCGCCGCACTGTTATTAACGAGTATCATCAGGACCCCAGAAAAGTATTTGCGATGCATAATGCTGTTTATCCATTGTCGCAGGAGCTGTTGGACATTCCACGTCCCGATCATTCAAAAGAAAAGGTGGTCACTTTCCTCGGACGTATTACAATGCAGAAAGGACCGGAATATTTTGTAGAAGCTGCTGCACTTGTGTTGCGTCGTACTCGTAATATTCGTTTCGTCATGGCTGGCTCGGGCGATATGTTGAATGCTATGATTAACCTGGTGGCTGAACGCGGTATTGCTGACCGATTCCATTTCCCGGGTTTTATGAAAGGTAAGCAGGTATATGAGGTTTATAAGAACAGTGATGTATTTGTCATGCCGTCTGTCTCTGAACCTTTCGGTATTGCTCCATTGGAGGCCATGCAGTGTGGAACACCTTCCATTATTTCTAAGCAGTCGGGGTGTGGCGAGATTCTTGATAAGGTGATAAAAACTGACTACTGGGATATTCATGCAATGGCTGACGCTATCCATTCTCTTTGTACTAATCCGTCTCTTTTCGAATACCTCAAGGAAGAGGGAAAGAAGGAAGTAGATGGGATTACTTGGGAGAAAGTCGGCTTGAGAATCCGTGCTCTCTATGAGGCTGTGTTAAGAAACTATGGTAAATAACAAAACAATAAATAAAAATGAGAACTATCTGTCTTTATTTTGAAATACATCAAATTATCCATTTGAAACGTTATCGTTTCTTCGATATTGGTAATGACCATTATTATTACGATGACTATGCGAATGAAACGGGTATGAATGAGGTTGCTGAACGTTCGTATATTCCTGCTCTCAATGCTTTAATTGAGATGGTGAAAAACTCGGGTGGTGCTTTTAAAGTAGCGCTTTCTATCTCGGGGGTAGCCTTGGAACAATTGGAAATTCATGCTCCGGCAGTCATTGATTTATTGCACCAGTTGAATGAAACAGGATGTTGTGAGTTTTTGTGTGAACCTTATTCACATGGTTTGTCTTCACTTGCCAACGAAGATTGCTTCCGCGAAGAAGTGCTTCGTCAACGTGATAAGATGAAACAGATGTTTGGTAAAGAACCGAAAGTGTTCCGCAACTCTAGTCTGATTTATTCTGATGAAATTGGTGGCTTGGTAGCTTCTATGGGTTTCAAGGGGATGTTGACGGAAGGGGCTAAACATATCTTGGGATGGAAGAGTCCGCATTATGTTTATCACTGTAATCAAGCTCCCAGTCTTAAGCTTTTGTTGAGGGATTTCAAACTTTCTGACGACATCAGCTTGCGCTTCTCCAATTCGGATTGGGCTGAATATCCTTTGTTTGCCGATAAGTATATTAATTGGATTGATGTATTGCCGCAAGAGGAACAAGTGATTAATATCTTCATGGAATTGAGCTCGCTTGGTATGGCTCAACCATTGTCTTCTAATATTCTTGAATTCTTGAAAGCGTTGCCGGAATGTGCAAAGGCTAAGGGAATCACTTTCTCTACACCGACAGAAATTGTAACGAAACTGAAATCGGTGTCACAGCTTGATGTCGCATATCCGATGTCATGGGTTGATGAGGAAAGAGATACTAGTTGTTGGCTAGGTAATGTTATGCAACGCGAGGCTTTCAATAAATTGTATAGTGTAGCTGAACGTGTTCATTTGTGTGACGACCGTCGTATCAAGCAGGATTGGGATTATTTGCAGGCTAGCAATAACTTCCGTTTCATGACAACGAAGAATAATGGTATGTGGTTGAATCGCGGAATCTATGATTCTCCTTATGATGCTTTCACCAATTATATGAATATTCTGGGTGACTTTATCAAACGGGTAGATGCACTATATCCTGCTGATGTAGACAGCGAAGAATTAAATTCTTTGTTGACTACAATTAAGAACCAGGGGGATGAGATTACCGAGTTAGAAAAAGAAGTGGCTAAATGGCAGGCAAAAGCAGAAGCGGCAAAGAAAACGACAGTCAAAAAGGCTGCTGATGCTAAAGAACCGGTAATAAAAGAAAAAGCTGTTGCTAAATCAAAACCTGCTGCAAAGAAAGCTGAAGTTAAGAAAGCAGTTGCGGAGCCGAAGAAGGCTACAGGTAAAGCTAAAAAGGCTGCTGCTAAATAAGGAGTATAAGAATTTATCATATATGGAACCGTGAGTGAGATAAAATCAAACTCACGGTTTTTTTGGATATGCCTGCTTTATTCTATATAGGTCTGCTGAAGTTTTATTATATTCGATTGTGTTGTATTTAACGGCTTGATTAGCGGGGGATTTGGTAACTTTTACCTTTGTTTACAATAAAGGATATTCATTGAATACATAATACATAAATAAAGAGGGTCCACTTCACATTGAATGGCACCCTCTTTATTTATTACTGTTTAGTCTAGGACTAATTTGTATGTTTAGTCTTTATCCTATGGTTTGGTAAAACTGGTATAAACAACTTCCAAATTTAGTGCTCCACCGTCTTGTCCTCCTTTTAATTTTACATATCCGGGGCGCAGGTCATGTTGGATACCAATAATATTGCTGGAAGTACCATAATAATTATTACTACTTGAAGAGTCGTAAGTTACCAGAACCGGAATTAATACGACTCTATCCCATTTGGTATCTTCTTCCCATTCTGTGATCTTATTAGTCGATTTGGGTTCATCAATACCTGTATCTGTATTATACACTGTATACTTAACCTCGCCTTTTTCATTGATGTCTCTTTCGGCAGCTTTTCTGTCGTTTACACACGCATTGATAAGCCCAGTGATATTATTGAAAGTATATTGGTTGGTACTGGTGGAATGAGAAGTTAAGAAAGAGGAAACTCCATCATTTAACTGGTTTTTTGCAAAGAACCTGTCTTTCTCTTTTTCCCGTATCAGCATTACATTAGCTGGTGCAGACATTCCGAAATTGCTACTATTGCTTGATTGATTGTAATTGGAGAATGTTAATTTGACGGCATTTAATGTGTCTCCATATAATTCTTCATTGATCTTGCTAATAGGCAGAACTGCTTCTGTGAAAATTCCGGCAGGAGTTTTCAGGTATGTACAACTCTTATCATTTTCAATTAGGTCGTCAATTTTGCTGTCATTGTCGAGCCGATTAGCTTGAATGACTTCACGTGTAGAGTTAAAGACGCGATAAGCATAATAGGTTGAGTCTTTTCCGTCATGTGTTAGATGTGGCGTTCCTTTTATACTATCAATAGCATAACATTTATATACTACATTCATTTGGACTTGATTGACATATAATACTGTTCCGTCTCCAAAATCGCTCCTTACATATAGTCCCTTGAATGCTTTAAAGAATTCTTTATTATCAAATTTAGCACCTTTATCTTGAGCTTTTCTGAATTCTCTTAATATATTTCCTCCTACTCTTTCAGCAATAGACTTCTCAAAAGTAAGATGTACACTTGGAACATAAGTGTCTGAGTTACGAATAGAGTCTTTAACAGAGAGGTCAACAGCTGTATATGCTTTACTTCCTAAAATATCACTCTCTTTATAAAACTCATCTGGGTTAATGTCGGTATAGTAATAATCTTTATTTTCCGCTTTTTCTAATTCTTTCTCTAACTCATAGACACTTAGACGACAAGCAGTCAATGAATCTCCAAAATAGCTGTTGTACCATAAATAAAGTTCGACAGTGTGGATGTTGCCTATTACTTCGCTACTTTCATCATTTGGGTCCTTATGAATCAATACGATATCATCAGAATCAGAAGCTTTTTCTACCATTGTATTGGTAATCTTATTATTATTACCGAAAGCAGTATTGTTATACAATCCAGGAAAAGTCAATCCTTCCGGACAATTCAGTGTAGACAAGAATCCCGCCTGATAAGTACCGAATTGACTATCTGTGAATTTACCTACATATCCAATATTTGTTTTAGCATAAATTCGTCCGGCAGGCACAGAACTTGTTGTTACAGGATATGTTCTTAATTGTCCATTGATATTTTGGTCGCTTCCCGGAAACATTCCCAATCCCAGTCCGGCAGTGTTGTCATCACAACCCCAAAAGGTGATTGCCAGTAAAGCTATTAAGGCGTATTTTGCTTTCATGATCGTCGTATCTTGATTTTTTATTCTTCTTCGTTTGCAGTGGCTTCCCATACTTGGTCGTAGAACTCGTTGCAGGCATCTGCATAGTTTTCCGGGTTCTGGTAGTCAAGTACCAATTTGCCAGATTGGCGGGCATATTCAATAATAGACTCGTCTACCTTTTCACTGTTTTGTATTACTCCGTCCGAATAGTCAACAGCGAGTTTGCAAAGAGCGGCGTAGTCTACCGGTTCCTTCAAATCACCTAAATCTTTCTTAGTAATACCTTTCAGCATCAGTTTTGTTGCGAAATCGTCGCTAAGTGTACTCTTGAAATCATCTTCATAAACAGAGAATACCACTTTAGCGTCGCGGAAAGAAGGCTCGTCTTTATAGGCTTTCTTAATATAAAGAGGAGCTAAAGCTGTCATCCAGCCATGACAGTGAATGACATCAGGACACCAGCGAAGCTTTTTCACTGTTTCCAATACACCGCGTGCATAGAAAACGGCACGGCTATCGTTATCATCATATTCTATACCATTTTCATCCGTTGTCTGCATACGATTCTGGAAATAATCATCGTTATCGATGAAATATACCTGCATGCGTGCGGATTGGATAGAAGCAACTTTTATAATCAAGGGGTGGTCAGTATCGTCGATAATCAGGTTCATACCAGAGAGGCGGATCACTTCGTGCAGTTGATTTCTGCGCTCATTGATATTTCCCCATTTAGGCATAAAGGTTCTGATTTCACGGCCTTTTTCTTGTATCGCCTGTGGAAGGTTTCTACCTATATTGGCCATTTCGGATTCTGAAACGTAAGGTGTAATCTCTTGAGTAATAAATAAAACTTTATTCGCCTTTGTCATAATAACAATAGTTCACTATAATATTCTGCAAAGATACGAAAAAAAAGACACATTAAATAAGATATTCTTTCTTTATGTGGCAAATATTAGTTTATTTTGCAGAGTTTTTGCAAACGAGTAAAACATAAACCAATTGACGAAAATGAAAGTAGTGCACACTATCAAGGACTTACAGGCAGAATTGACTGCCCTAAGAGCCCAAGGTAAAAAGGTGGGACTGGTTCCTACAATGGGTGCTTTACATGCGGGACATGCATCTCTGGTAAAGCGCAGCGTAAGTGAGAATGGTGTAACTGTTGTGAGTGTTTTTGTGAATCCCACACAGTTTAACGATAAAAACGACTTGGAGAAATATCCGCGTACATTGGATGCAGATTGCCGTTTGTTGGAAGAATGCGGGGCGGATTTCGCTTTTTCTCCTTCAGTTAGCGAAATGTATCCGGAACCGGATACCCGTCAATTTAGCTATGCGCCATTGGATACGGTGATGGAAGGAGCTTTCCGTCCGGGACATTTTAACGGTGTTTGCCAAATTGTCAGCAAGCTGTTTGATGCTGTACAGCCGGATCGTGCATATTTCGGAGAGAAAGACTTCCAGCAGTTAGCGATTATTCGTGAGATGGTTCGGCAATTGAAATATAACCTTGAAATTGTAGGTTGTTCAATTGTACGTGAGGAAGACGGACTGGCATTGAGTAGCCGGAACAAACGTTTATCTGCAGAAGAACGTGAAAATGCTTTAAATATTTCTCGCACCTTATTTAAAAGTCGTAACTTTGCAGCCACTCATACAGTGAGCGAGACGCAAAAGATGGTTGAAGATGCGATTGAAGCCGCTCCGGGTTTGCGTATGGAGTATTTTGAGATCGTAGACGGAAACACATTGCAGAAAATTAGCAATTGGGAAGATACTTCCTATGCAGTAGGATGCATCACAGTGTTCTGTGGAGAGGTCCGGCTGATCGATAACATTAAATATAAAGAATAACTAAAAAGACGAAACCTTATGATGATTGAAGTGTTGAAGTCGAAAATTCATTGTGCACGTGTCACGGAGGCAAATCTGAACTACATGGGTAGTATCACGATTGATGAAGACCTGCTGGATGCTGCAAACATGATTCCGGGAGAGAAAGTGTATATCGCTGATAATAACAACGGTGAACGCTTTGAAACCTACATTATCAAAGGTGAACGCGGTTCGGGCAAAATTTGTCTGAATGGTGCTGCTGCCCGCAAGGTGCAACCCGATGATATTGTGATAATCATGTCCTATGCATTGATGGATTTTGAGGAAGCCAAGTCGTTTAAACCGGCTGTAATTTTCCCTGATCCTGCGACGAACAAAGTGGTAAAGTAGAAAGTATCTTTGATATTTGAAATAAGAAAAGCCCCGTTTACATTTCGTAAACGGGGCTTTTCTTATTCTACTTTTTATGCCGGGGGTGATCGGTGTTCTACCCACGTGTGAGTTGGTTTTAGCACACCTCTCGATAAACTTCCGCCCACGTGTCAGATGTAGTTATCCCACGTGTTAGGGAAGTTTAGCCCGGGTGTTAATAAGCGGCAGTTAGTTGCCGGCGTTTGTTTTCAGTTGCTCATTCATAGCAGCGGCAGCTTTACGGCCATCACCCATCGCCAGAATTACGGTAGCTCCACCGCGAACGATGTCACCACCTGCGTAAATCATTGGAATAGAAGATTCCATGTTGTCATTTACTGCGATAGTTCCTTTTCGTCCTAATTCCAGTCCTTTGATAGAGCTTGGAACAATCGGGTTGGGCGATACCCCAACGCTGACAATGGCCAGGTCTATATCGATTGTTTCTGTTGCTCCTGGGATGGCTACAGGACTACGACGTCCAGAAGCATCAGGTTCGCCTAATTCCATCTTTTGCAGAATAACCTGTTTTACGCAACCTTGTTCATCAGCAATATATTCGATGGGATTATGCAGAGTGAGGAATTCAACTCCTTCTTCTTTGGCGTGTTTTACTTCTTCGATACGTGCAGGCATTTCTTCTTCCGAACGACGATAGATAATAATAGCACGTTCAGCGCCAAGACGTTTTGCCGTACGGACAGAGTCCATAGCTGTGTTACCGCCGCCGATTACTGCCACATTCTTACCGAAAGCTACCGGAGTGTCCGAATCTTCGCTGGCGGCATCCATCAAATTGACACGGGTGAGGTATTCATTTGAAGACATGATATTAATAGAGTTCTCTCCCGGGATATTCATAAAGTTTGGCAGTCCGGCACCGGAAGCCACGAATATTCCTTTGAAACCTTCCGCTTTCAAGTCTTCTACACCGATAGTCTTTCCTACAATACAGTCTTTGATGAAGTTAACGCCCATCTTACCGAGGTTGTCGATTTCTACGTCTACAATCTTGTTTGGCAAACGGAATTCGGGGATACCGTATTTCAATACACCGCCAATTTCATGCAACGCTTCGAATACAGTTACATCATATCCATATTTAGCCATATCTCCGGCAAATGCCAATCCTGCAGGTCCTGAACCGATAACAGCTATTTTGATGCCGTTTTTCTCTGCAATGACAGGTACGGAGATTTGTCCGCTTTCACGTTCATAATCAGCTGCAAAACGTTCCAAATAACCGATAGCTACCGGCTTTTCATTCATTTTCAGATGAATACATTTTGATTCGCACTGTTTTTCTTGTGGGCACACACGACCGCAAACTGCAGGGAGCGCACTTGTTTCTTTCAATGTTTTAGCAGCTTCGAGGAATTCGCCGCGTTCGATATTCTTAATGAAGCGGGGAATATCAATGCCTACCGGACAACCTTCCATACATCCCGGATTAGCACAGTCGAGACAGCGTTTCGCTTCTGTAACAGCCTGTTCCGCTGTTAATCCTTGATTAACTTCCTCTTTACGGCTGTGTGAACGGTATTCAGCATCGAGTTCATTCATCTCTACACGAGGAATAGTCGTACGTTCTTTTGGCTTCATGGATTTACGTAATTCCTGTCTCCAAGCAGCATTACGACTTTTTTCATCGATTTCTTTGGTTGCTTCACATTCCGATTCCAGCTTATGCATTTCTTCGCGTTCGATATTCTTGAACGCACCCATACGTTTCAGCATTTCGTCGAAATTCACTTGGTGACCGTCGAATTCCGGACCATCTACACAAACGAATTTAGTCTTTCCTCCTACAGTGATACGGCAAGCACCGCACATACCTGTTCCGTCCACCATGATCGTATTTAGCGAAACATCTGTCGGAATTTCATATTTTTTAGTCAGCAAGCAAACGAATTTCATCATGATGGCAGGGCCAATAGCGAAACATTTGTCTACTTTCTCACGTTTGATAACTTCTTCTACACCTTCTGTCACCAGACCTTTACGGCCGTAGGAACCGTCATCCGTCATGATAATTACTTCGTCAGAGCTTTCACGCATTTCTTTTTCCAAGATGATAAGATCTTTATTGCGTCCGGCCAATACAGTGATAACACGGTTACCGGCAGCCTTCAAAGCCTGTACGATAGGAAGCATCGGAGCCACACCTACACCACCACCAGCGCAGACTACTGTTCCGAATTTCTCTATATGGGTAGCTTGTCCGAGTGGGCCTACTACGTCAGTGATAGATTCGCCTTCATTCAGTTCGCAGAGACGGGTAGAAGAAAGCCCGACTTCCTGCACTACCAGAGTAATGGTACCCTTTTTCAGGTCGGAACCTGCGATAGTCAATGGCATACGTTCTCCTTTTTCGCCTACACGTACGATGACGAAGTGTCCGGCCTTACGAGATTTAGCAATTAAAGGAGCTTCAATTTCAAATTTGAATACTTTTTCAGAAAAGCGTTCCTTGCTAATGATTTTGTTCATTATCTAATTAATTTGTTGTTTTTATTACGTAACTGCTATCAGAATGATATAAATTTTGGCAAAGATACAGCTAATTTACGAAATATAAAAGAAAAGCCACTCTTTTGATGAGTGGCTCTTTATATACGGTACTTTTATTAGTCTGTCATGTCAAATATTAGTCTATCATGTCAAAGCCGCAATATGGAACCAAAGCTTTCGGAATTCTAATACCTTCCGGAGTTTGGTTGTTTTCAAGTAGGGCGGCAACGATACGTGGCAATGCTAATGCTGAGCCGTTCAATGTATGGCAGAGTTCGGTTTTCTTTTCTGCATTACGGTAACGGCATTTCAGACGATTGGCCTGATAGGTGTCGAAATTGGATACGGAACTTACTTCCAACCAGCGTTTCTGTGCCTCTGAATATACTTCGAAGTCGAAACAAAGGGCAGCAGTGAAACTCATATCACCACCACAGAGGCGGAGAATACGATATGGAAGTTCCAGTTTTTGCAACAGACCTTCTACGTGGTCGAGCATTTCCTGATGAGATTGTTTGGAGTGTTCCGGTTTGTCAATACGAACCAATTCTACTTTGGAGAATTCGTGCAGACGATTCAGTCCGCGTACATCTTTACCATAAGAACCAGCTTCACGACGGAAACATTGTGTATAGGCACAATTCATGATTGGCAACTGTTTTTCTTCCAAAATTACATCACGGTAGATGTTGGTTACAGGTACTTCTGCTGTCGGGATCAGATATAAATCATCTACTTCGCAATGATACATTTGTCCTTCTTTGTCAGGAAGCTGTCCTGTGCCATAGCCGGAAGCAGCGTTAACTACTGTCGGTGGCATGATTTCAGTATATCCGGATTTGCGTGCTTCGTCCAGGAAGAAGTTGATAAGAGCGCGTTGAAGTTGTGCGCCTTTACCTTTATATACAGGGAAACCTGCACCTGTGATTTTTACACCCAGGTCGAAGTCTATTAAATCATATTTCTTAGCCAGTTCCCAATGGGGGAGTGCATCTTTAGGAAGTTCAGTTTCCATACCTCCCATTTTTTCCACTACGTTATCTTCAGCGCCTACACCTTCGGGTACACTGTCGTAAGGAATGTTGGGGATGGTATAAAGTACATTCTGCATATCTGTTGCAGCCTGTGTCATAGCGGCGTCTAATTCTTTGTTACCTTCTTTTAGTTCGGCAACGCGGGCACGTGCAGTTTCAGCTTCCTCTTTCTTGCCTTCTTTCATCAGTTGACCGATGGTGCGTGAAAGCGAGTTAACCTCTGCCAGATTCTTATCTAATTCATTTTGTGTGCTACGTCTCTTGTCGTTAAGAGCGATCACTTGGTCGATCGTTTCCTTTGCATTTTTGAAATGCTTCTTTTCCAGTCCGCGGAGTACCGCCTCTGTGTTTTCTGTAATTTGTTTAATGGTAAGCATATCTATACTTTTTATGAACTTTCTTATTTAAGGCTACAAAGATAAAGAAAAAACGAATAATCGAGCAAGTATATGTGTATTATCTGATACATATATGCATATCAAGTACACATTTTATGAGGGAAATCTTAGTTAGGTGCTGATACAATGAAGTGAATTAGACATAAAAAGAAAGGAGATGTAATCCAATGGATTACATCTCCTTCTCTTAAATATTTTCAGTTGTGCAATTATGCCTCGGTAGCAGGAACAACAGAAACATATCTTCTGTCTTCTTTGCCAACTTTGAAGCTAACTGTACCATCTACTAAAGCGAAAAGAGTGTGGTCTTTACCCATTCCGATGTTTTCACCCGGGTGGAATTCAGTACCTCTTTGACGAACGATGATGTTACCTGCTTTGCAAGCTTCGCCACCAAATATCTTAACGCCTAATCTTTTACTTTGTGATTCGCGGCCGTTCTTAGAACTACCGACACCTTTCTTATGTGCCATTTCTTCTTACTTTTTAATTGATTAAGCTACTACTTCTGTAATTGTTAATTCAGTAAACTGTTGACGGTGACCGTTCAGTTTTCTGTGTCCTTTTCTTCTTTTCTTGTGGAAAACAAGAACTTTGTCGCCTTTAACCAAGTTTGAAACAACCTGGCAAACAACTTTAGCGCCTTCTACGGTAGGAGCACCTACTGTTACGTTTCCGTCTTTGTCTACCAAAAGAACTTTTTCAAATTCTACTGTTGAACCGTTTTCTGCACCTTCGATGTGGTGAACGAACAACTTTTGACCAGCTTCTGCTTTAAATTGCTGACCGTTAATCTCTACAATTGCGTACATCTTATATATAAATGTATAAGTTAGCTCCGGCGGGTGGTCTTTAATCACTTAAAGAACTCTTTATCGAACCCGTTGCGGAATAATCGGGCACAAAAGTACTATTTTTATTCGTTCCCGACAAATATTTCTTTTATTTTTTATAGGAGATAAAATGATTACGGCAAATAAATGAGCATTTTAGCTCTCATTGTAGCCTATTGGACTAATTCTCCTAAATTCTGCATAATGATTTTGTGTGGATAAACACGAAGTTCCTCTGCAGTTGTCATTCCGTTCAGCACACCTGCAAAATCGACTCCTGCATTCTGCGCTGTTTCGGCATCTACGGTGCTATCTCCAATATACAATGTCTCTTCGGGGCTACTTCCCAGATGTTCCAATGCAAATTTAACTCCTTCCGGCGAAGGTTTCGGTGCTTTTACATCTTCTCCTCCCACTACTATATCAAGAAAATCCTTAGGCAGATATTCTTCCAGATAACTCAATATCCGGAAACGATACTTGGTAGAGATAATTCCGACGCGGGCACCCCGTTTCTTCAATTCTTTCAGCGTAGACAATGTGTCGGGGAAAAGACGGGTATTTACATTCATGTGCACATCAGCTTCCAGTCTGTACTCCTGCCGGAAGGCCTCCAGCTGTGCCGGGTCGGTAATTCCGGTAAGGATACTGAATGATTCTTCCAATGTTTTGCCGATTGTACGCTTGATAGCTTCATCAGTAACGGTTAAATACTGATGCCGGGTAAGCACAATTCTGAAACACTTAACGATACCACGCGACGAATCGGCTAGTGTGTAGTCGAAATCGAATAAATAGGTTTTGTAGTTCATTGGGGAAAACTTTTCCGCAAAAGTACTAAATACTTTTCTTATTTCACAGCTTCTACCGTGTATCCTTGTCTTTTTAGTAAGTTTAATAATCCTTTTTCTCCGGGGAGGTGCAGGGCGCCTACTGCAACAAAAGTCGGAGAAGTCTTCATGATTGCCGGTAGTTTTTCAGCCCACGCTTTATTACGGTTGTAAATCATAGCATCTTCTTCGCCGGGAAGTGCGTCACATTGATCGCCTTTACGCTCTTCGCTGATTTTAAGCATGGTGTTCAGATCTTGGTTCATGTAGGCGTTTGTGAGCCTTTTCAGGTTTTCTACTTCAGTCTCTATATGGTTAAGAGTGCACATTAATAGTTGTGCTTGCCGTTGTAGTGAACTGCCATTGAAAAGCAGGTTGAATTGGAATTCTGCAGTTTCCAGTCCGTCCACCTTTTTTCCGTTTTGGATGGCTTGGCTCTGAAAGAATGTGTCGAGTTGCTCTTGCGGGTTGAATTTCCCTATATGTTTTACGTAAGCCATCACCACTACATTATTTAATAAGAAGGCAGGTTTTAGCTTCGGAGCCATATTTAAATCTACCATCAGGTTTTCTTTGCAGAATTTATTAGCAGTCTCAAAGTCTTTCGGAGAAAGGAGAGAGTTCAGCGTGGTATCACTTTCAATCATCATTGCCTTTTGCATCTTTTCCATGGTGGCAGGCGATTGCATTTCCGACATTTTCATCTCTCCATATACTTGTTGGGTTTCATTCATAGCCTTTTTAAGTCCGGCAATGCTGTCCATGATGCTGAACGGTGCCAGATGGTGAGTGCCTATGATATAGGAAGGTTGGTTCAGTCCGTTGCCGGACGCTTTCCATAAAAGCTGTGCATTGGCGCTGAATGCCACGCAAATAAATAGAACTGCTCCGATGAATGATTTCATAATTTTATATCATTAGAAGTTGATAATTAACGTATTCTGCCGCCGCTTATCCAGTGTTTGGTATAATAGTTCTCGTTCAAGTTGCTGACGATCACTCCTTTACTGGTGCTGGAATGAATAAACTTACCGTTTTTGAGGTAAATGCCTACATGAGCTACTTTATTTTTTGAACGACTGCTGGTGAAGAATACTAAGTCTCCTTCCCGGAGATTCCGCTTGGCGACTTTATTACTTTCTTTTTTCAGATCTTCCGTGTTACGCGGCACTTGGGTGCGGTATACCTTACGGTACACTTGATAAACTAATCCCGAACAGTCGGCTCCTCGTTTCGAATCACCTCCACCACGATAGGGAACCCCTATCCAGTCGGCTGCTTCCAGATAGAGCTTATGGTTATCCTCCATATTAATATCTACCCCCAACAATATAGAAGCTCGCGCCAATGCTTGATAATCCAGCCGGGGCGCGGAAGTGCGGCAGGAACTAAGGCTGGCAACCAGTCCTAATAAAAGGATGAATTGCAGGAAGTATCTTTTCTTTCTATCAGGTTTCTTTATACTAGACTTATGGGTATCAGACTTTTCTGTTATATATCTCATCATAATTAGTTTATGCAATAATTTTGGTAAGGATGAATACTTACCATTCATTATTTTATCATTCCCTATTTATCGTTTACTCTTCTTCTACATTAAAATAATCCTCCAGTTCTTTCTCTGCGGAGTTGTCCTCGTTGATAATATCCCGGATGATGACACCGTGTTCCAATAAAGCGATCCTCGGACATACATCTACGGTATGATTGAGGTTGTGACTGGATATAATAACCGTAGCTTGATGCTCCTCATTATATTTCTTGAGCAGATGTTTGATGATAGACTGAGAACTTGGATCGAGGAAGTTGAACGGTTCGTCCAGTATCAGTAATTGCGGGTAATGAAGCATGGCAGAAATAATTCCGATCTTTTGCTTATTACCTGCGGAGTAGTTGCGGATTAGCTTCTTGTGCCCGATCACTTCTCCACTCATAAAACGTTCGAAAGGAATCAGACGTTCGTCCACTTCTTCTTTCTTTAGTCCGTACATCTTTCCGATGAAATAGAAATATTCTTCCGGAGTGAGATAATCAATCAGAAAACCATCGTCAATGAAAGCACCGGTAATGCTTTTCCAGTCTTCGCTTTGGCTGACATCAATATCATTAATAATCACCTTACCATCATCTGCTTTTAGCAGATCCAGCATGATTCGGAAGAGAGTTGTTTTACCGGCACCGTTGTTTCCCACCAATCCGAGCATATCGCCTTGATTGATTTCGTAGTGTTCTATGTCTACGGCAATCTTCTCACCGAAATTCTTTTTAAGTTTGTCAATGATAATCATGATCTTCAATGTTTATATGGTTAATGATTCATGAACGTTTATTGGCGGCTGTCTCTGAAGCCTTCCATGTTTTCGTATCGCCGTTTCATGAAACGATGATATACATTTTTAATCCATAAAGGAGAAGTCAGGGTAAATCCGAGACCGACAACTAACAGAATTATGTAAGTGATTGTTTCACCTAAAAATGCATTTAATAGACTGTATAAGATGAGAGGCACACCGAAAGCAGCGAAATTAACCACCATCTGTATAGCGCTATTCGTTTGCCGGGTTGCCACTTTCTCGTTTAAGGGTACCGTCTGTTTGTTGTAGACAGCCAGTTGGAAAAAACAGAAATAAATAAAGCCGATGGTATAGAAAAACCAGGCAAAGGCGCCCAGTAAAGTGAGTTTATTCATGATGATGGCGGGAATCATGAGTATGAAAGGTATGATTTCGCCAATGCTATATGTGTAATATTTGGCTTTCAGCAGGCTCATAATTGATTCTTTACGAGACATCAGGCCATCAATGTAATTACCTTCGAATGACATAATCTGTGAAAGGATAATCATTCCGAATACGGCAAAGTTGTATACACAGATGAAAGAAGTCATGAAATTGCCGTCGTAGACACTGGAAAAGCTAAGTGCGACGGAGAAAGCCACCACTACAATTGCGATATTGCGTAATGCACCTTTGCAGCGGCGGTTGCGTAAAAGCATTTTCAGTTCCAGCCTCATATATTCGCCAACTTCCCCGTAGCGTTCGAAGAATTTATATTCGGAGACATGTTTAATCTGGCTATCTTCTACTTTTGCCAGCTCTGCATAGATAAGTCCGGACATGATCTTGCGGTTAATCAGCCATAAAATGGCAATCACAAGTATGGTGCCGAGAAAATAGAGAATGTTGCCCTGTATATATCCGTCTCCCAGATCCATGAAGAAATAGAAGAGAGGACTATCTTCGGGAATGAAAAGAAGGCAGCCTATTCCACCGTAGAAAGCGATAGGTAATAGAATCCACCAAATACGTTCGTTGATAAGAGTGCGGCAAAGCAAGTACCAGTAATTATTGGCAATAATCAATAGTAAGATACCGATAAGATAGGTGATGACACCGGGGATACCGAAAAACTTGGTAATAGTGATGAAGGAAAAAGGGACAAACAGAAACAACCAGAACAGGTTGAACAGGCTTAGTCCCGAGCGGATTAGTAAGAAGTCGATGACACGAATTCGTTTAACCGGCAGCAGGAGGTAAGGTTTTACCTCCTGCGTCGGTGTTTTTTGAAACGGAACACGCAACAGAAAGTCCAGTGCCAGGATAAAGATCAGAACCACTGCGTTCATCACATGATATGGTTCCCGGTTGGGAACCATATCAGAAAATCCGAACGCGAACGTCGTACCGAAGAATATCAGGTAACCGGCCCAGAATGCGCCCATGACATAACCGAGTATTTTAGCAACTTTGTTCTTTTCATACATCGGATGCCGTTTGGCGGCAAGCCTTCCATGTTTGCGTAATTCGTTGAATATCATCATTCAGTAGATATACTAGAGAATTTTTATTTGTTTTCTTCTGGCACGGTCATGATGACTTGAATTTCGTTGTTCTGTTTCAGCAATTTGGCGAGGAAGTCTTGCACTTCTTTTGCTGTGATGCTGTTGACCAACTTTTCATAGTCTTTTGTATTATCCACACCCGTGTAGAGGTATTCGTCCATATTATTAAGCCAGTAGCCGTTTTCTTTCTGGGCGTCTTTATACTTCTTCAGCATATATTCTTTGATCTTCTGCATGTGTTCGGCAGACGGACCTTCTTTTGCCATTTTGTGAAGTTGTTCTACAACAACAGCAGACAATTTATCTTTCTTGGCAGGGTCAGTTTGGAATACAATCTGAAGAACAAGTTCCTCTTTCGGGTATTTACCAAGACTTCCGTTACAGCTTACACCGTATGTACCTCCTTCTTTTTCGCGGATTTCAGCAGTGTAAACCAAATCCAGAGCCTGATCTAAGAAGCTAAGCAGGACATTGTTGCGCAAGTCATATTTGCAAGTGCCGCTATAAAGGAACATGATGGTAGCCATCGGAGTTTCCTGTGCCTTTGCAAATACATTTTTGATCTCTCCCTTGCGGATATCCATCTTGTTATCTTTGAAAGTCTCTTTACGGTTGATAGATGGCAGACCTCCCAGATATTTGGCGATTAACGGTTTCATTGTAGCCAAGTCTACGTTTCCTACCAGGAAGAAAGTGAAGTCACTTGCATCTTTGTAGCGGTCTTTGTACATTTCAAGAATACGGTCATAGTCGATCTGGTCTACCATGTTTTCTTTCATTCTGATAGCACGTGGATGGTGACCGTATAGTACGCTTGTAATAGTGTCACTGAAAGCAGTCATCGGGTTAGCGTCGGCATTTTGAAGTTCAGCTTTCAGACGGTTCTTGTAAGATTCGAATGCTTCATTATCCTTACGCGGAGATGTGAAAGTCAGATAAGTAAGCTGCATCATTGTCTCAAAGTCTTTCGGAGCACAGCTACCGGAAACTGTTTCCGTAGTGTTGCCGATACCCGCACCTACGTTTGCACGTTTACCGGCTAAAGCTTTACCCAGATCCACTTTGCTGAAATTACCGATTCCACCTACCAGAGCTACTCCGTTTAATTGAGAGATATTGATAATTTCTTCGTTCGGGAATACGCTGGTACCACCGAAGCTTACACCTTTCATTACAATCTGGTCAGCCTTGAAATCAGTTGGCTTCACATATACGGTTACGCCGTTGGAAAGTACCAACTTAGTCGTACCATAGATTTCACCAGCTTTTTCAGAAACAATCTTGCCACCTTTAATATCTTCAGAGATCAGCGGTTCGTTAGAAACTTTATCTTCATAAGGTTTCAGATCGAATGACTTCATTTGTTTCAATAAAGCAGCAATTTCTTCTTTAGTAGGGTATTTTGCTCCTTCTTTTTCCGGACCGGCCAGCAAAACCACCTGATTGTTGTCAGTGATTAGTTGTTGCATCACCTGATTGACAGCTTCTACAGGGATATTCGGAGCCAGTTTGTTTACCAGTGTATATTCAACTTCGATTCCCGGAATCGGTTCTTTTTCAAGGAAATTGTTAACGTATTCGTTGACGTAAGAACCACTTTTAGTCTTTTCACGTTCGTTGTAAGCAGATTCTACGGCTTGTAGATAGTTGGCGCGTGCGCGTTCATATTCTGATGCGGTAAATCCGAAGCGGCGTGCACGTTCAGCTTCTTCCAAAACTGTTTTCATTGCTAAATCGATACCGTCTATTTTGCTGCTTGCATCAAGTGCGAGTGCTTCTTTAGTCTTGGCAAGGAAATAGTTTCCATATTCTGCGCTTGCACTAGTGAAAGGAGGATTAGCAGTTTGGCGGAGTTCGTTCAAACGGTTGTTCAGCATATTCATAGCCATGCTGACCATATACTGAGTAGCATAATAAGCAATGGTATTTTTCAAAGAATCCGGTGTAGCGTCTTGTTTGAAGAAGATGTTCACATAAGGATTCTTCACTTCCTTGTCTGTACCGATATAGATCAGCGGTTCCTGATTATCAGGCACTGGATAGTAGATACGTTCGGCCGGGTTTACCGGAGCTTTTACATCTGCGAATACCTTTTTCAGTTTGGCTTCAATTTCATCTACATTGATATCACCTACAATAACGATTCCTTGCAAGTCCGGGCGATACCATTTCGCATAATAATCGCGGATATCCTGATAAGGGAAGTTGTTGATAACATCAATACTTCCGATAGGCATACAGTCTGAATATTTCGAATTCGGATACAGAGTAGGCTGTGCATCAGTCATGATGCGAAGCATACCACTGTTGCGGCTTCTCCATTCTTCGCGGATAACGCCACGCTCTTTGTCAATTTCCTTGTCGGCAAGGTTGATAGCGCTCGACCAGTCGTGAAGGATCAGCAGACAAGAGTCTACCACGTTTATATTTTCAGTCGGTACGTTGCTGATATTGTATACCGTCTGGTCGACACTGGTATATGCATTCAGGTTCGTGCCGAATTTGATACCTTTCGTTTCGCACCAAGGCACGATACCAAGTCCGGTTTCATCACCCGGGAAGTGCTTTGTTCCGTTGAAAGCCATGTGCTCCAAAAAGTGAGCCAGACCACGTTGTTGCGGTTCCTCAAGAATGGAACCTACTTTCTGGGCGATGTAGAATTCAACTCGTTTTTCGGGAAGGGCGTTGTGGCGAATGTAATAGGTAAGCCCGTTGTCTAGTTTACCGATGCGAACATTCTTGTCCACAGGTAACTCTTGCATGGGTTGTGCAAGTACGAGCTGGAAATTGCAGCATATAAAAAGGACTGCAATAAATAATCCACGTAATAAATGTTTCATGTTCTATTTAGTTTAAATAAATATTTCTGTGTTATTTGCCGTTGTGCTTGGTTGTAAATCACAAATAGACAGGGAAAAGAGTTATTTTATAGCTTCCCGTATCCTGACTAGCTTAGTTAACAGTCCTTCCAGAAGGTCTAACTTTAACATATTGGCACCATCGCTTTTGGCTACGGCAGGGTTTTCATGTGTTTCGATGAATATTCCGTCGGCACCTACGGCGATACCTGCTTTGGCGACAGTCTCTATCAACTGCGGCATTCCTCCCGTTACCCCACTGGTCTGGTTGGGTTGCTGCAAGGAGTGAGTGACGTCCAGAATCACCGGATAGCCGAATGATTGCATTTCGGGGATGCCACGGTAGTCTACAACAAGATCCTGATAGCCGAAAGTTGTTCCACGTTCGGTAAGCATCACATTCTTGTTTCCGGCTTCCACCACTTTGTCGGCAGCAAACTGCATTGCCAGCGGTGAAAGGAACTGTCCTTTCTTGATGTTAATCGTTTTTCCGGTTTTGGCTGCAGCAACCAACAAGTCGGTCTGGCGGCAAAGAAAAGCCGGGATTTGAAGTATATCCACGTATTCGGCTGCCATTGCAGCTTCATCTGCAGTATGGATATCGGTTACGGTGGGGACTCCGAAAGTCTCATGTACCTTTCTCAATACTTTGAGTGCTTTCTCATCGCCAATGCCGGTAAACGAATCCAGACGTGAGCGGTTTGCCTTACGGTAAGAACCTTTGAATACATAAGGAATTTGCAGTGCTTCGGTGATCTTTACTACTCGTTCGGCAATGCGCATTGCCATTTCTTCACCTTCTATCACACACGGACCGGCCAACAGGAAAAAGTTGCCGGCGGGGTTGTTCTTAAGTTCTATCATTTTATTATTTACCAATTACAAATTATCAATTAGATTGTGAGTATATGTTTCTCTCCTTGGGTGGAGTGATCCTGATTAGTTGGGGATGATAAGCGTTGTCTTTTCCGGGAGCACGCCTACTTCTAAAGGAAAATGTTTAGGCAACAAACGCCCGTCCAAATCCACCGCTGCATTCTGTGCCCGGAGTACCTTTACTTTTCTCGTCCGGTAGCTTTTCACCACTTTGTGATTCAGGATTCTTCCCTGAATCAGCATCCATAGTCCGGAAATAATTTGCAGGAATTCTGGGCGGTAGATTACAGATACATCCAGCCATCCGTTGTATGGAACGGCACTGGGAGTTTGTCCCCATCCCCAGGCACTGCCTATACATACGGTCATGATGCGTCCGCGGATATGTTCATCATTGATGCGGAGATGCATTCTGTAAAGTTTCCGTTCGAAGATGAGGGAGAACAGGGCGGCAACGTATGAAAGGAACTTCACACCCCAGAAACGTTTGGTCTGATCGGTGATTTTGACGATTCGTGCTCCCAGTCCGATATTAACGGCATTGAGGAAATAGCGACGCTGGTGTTCGTTTCCGTCGTAGAAGTTGCAGTAGCCTACGTCTATTTTCTTCAACCGATGATTGATGATACAGTCGACAGCCGGCTTGTATTCGGTACTAAGTCCCCAATATTTGGCGAAGTCATTTCCGATACCATTCGGAATCATGCCGAGGGCGATGTTCTCTTTGTCTTCGGCATCGGATAGCATAATGCCATTGATGGCATCGTTCAATGCCCCATCACCTCCCACAATGACAATCGTGCGATAACCATTGTTGGCCAAAATTTTAGCGAGACGCTCTACCGAACCGAAACCTTCGGATTGTACATAGTCATAGTCTACACCTTTACTGTCCATGTACTCCTTAATTTCTTTCCAGCGCTTCTTTACCTTTCGGGTACCAGCTTTTGGGTTGTAAATCACTCCCCATTTCTTCGGTTCTACACTCATATTTGTTTATCTATCCTATTGTGTATTAAAAATCGCACTATAATAACTGCCAAAGATACTAATTCCCTTGCAGTTTCTCTTTTACAAAAGCTATCTTTTCTTCCATTGGCAGCTCTGCATTCATCCAATGGATCGTAAATCCTCTTCTTTCCATGCCGCGGAACCAGGTCATTTGTCGCTTGGCAAACTGATGGATGGCTATCTCCAAACCGTTGAACATTTCTTCATAAGTCAGTTTGCCTATGACGTATAATGTCAGGTATTTGTATTCCAGTCCATAGTAGATGAGATCGTCCGGTGCAATCCCCTGTTCGATCAATCGTCTTACCTCGTCCACCATTCCTTCATCCAATCGTTGTTTCAATCGGCGGGTGATCTTTTCACGGCGCAGTTCCCGGTCAATGTCCACTCCGATGATGAGACTGTTCAGTTCCGGAAATTCCCTTTCGGGAACCGGATGGGCTGCATAATACTCTTCAATTTCTATCGCACGTATCGCCCGTTTCACGGTATCCACATCGGTGGAGTTATGCAAAGCCTTGTATTGACTTAGCATTTCCGTCAACTCTTCCAGCGAATGATTTGCCAAACGGTTGCGCAATTCCGGATTTTCCGGTACGGGCATCAGTTTATATCCTTTCAACACGGATTCCAGATACATACCTGTCCCTCCACATAAAACGGGAAGACAGCCTTTTTGTTTGATGCTTTCGTAAGAATTCAAGAAATCACGTTGATATTCAAACACATTGTATTTATATCCGGGGTCTGCAATGTCAATCAGATGATAGGGGATTGTACGTCCGCTTACGGTATAGTCGGCCAAATCTTTTCCTGTACCGAGATCCATTCCTCTATATATCTGACGGGAATCGGCACTGATAATTTCTGTGTTGAGTTCATAGGCCAAGGCAGCGGCAAAGGGAGTTTTACCCGAGGCTGTAGGTCCGAGTATGGCGATTAAATCATAGTCCGGCATAGCTTCATTCTTTTATATCTGCAAAATTACGAAATATTTTTAACCTGTTTGGCATTCAATCGCTTTTTTATCAAGATTAATAAGGGGATAGGGAAGGTTCATTTGCATTTTAACCTCTAATTGGTGGTATTCAATCTAATAATAATGAAGTGTATGAGAATACCGCCATCTGATATTATCTACTATAATATTTGTGTTGTTTTTATTGTCAATCTGTCATGGTAGTAGCTAATCTTTTGATTTTTAGTGGAATATGGCTGATGATAGGAGCTGACAATAGGCTGACAATAAAGGTCTTGTTTTTTTATTGTCAGCTTTGTTTTTGCTGATTAAATAGTATAGCTATTTGATAAACAGTTGTTTATCTCCTTTTTTATCATGATGCTATTTTTGTGATAACTTCTGTATATCTGTATGTTTTTACGTTATATTACCACTAAGGTTGTGTTGAAAAATCAGGTGTGGTAACTCTAGTATGCTGATAGAATAACACGGAGATACGGGTAAAGTAGCTTAAAGATACTGGCATTGCTCAGCTAGAGTGCCTTTATTGTTCAGCTAAAGTACCGCTCTTGTTAATTCTCCACGGCCGTGGTAGCTTCTTTCCACAGTCGTGGTAGCTTCTTCTCACGGCCGTGGGAAGATCTCACCACGGCCGTGGAGAATGAATGATATCGGTAGCTTAACAGATGTATACCTGCTTGATAGAATAAAGATAAAGGTGCCTTAATAGAGTTGTGCTTACTTGCGTAAGTCTATAAACCTGGCATTCAAAATCATTTCCACATCTATCTGTTGTTTATTGTCTGTATGATTCGGCATACCTTTCCGTTTTTATCCACACCTTCTATGGTTATATCTTCCGGTGCAGTGCTGTCCGGAGTATAGTATTCGATAGTTGCTTTTCCATTGGCATCCAGTTGAAGGGTAGGATTCCAATAGATCGTACTTCGTAAATCCGAGCGTTGGTCATTCTTCTTTTCGGGCGTATCATAAGTCGGCTGGTAGAACTCGACCGAATCGCTGTACCCTAGTGGAGTGCACGTGATAATACCTTGTGCCGGTCTTGCCGGGATATCTTTGCCGTCTTTCAGCGTAATAACGATAGCACCTGCCGAACCGCGGGAACCTAAGATTGCTGCATCGGCACCGCGAAGAAGGCTCAAACTCGACATATCGCTGGTTTGTATCATGGTCAGGATGTCGTTATCGTCTTCATATACCACGTCGTCAACGACAATGACAGGTTGCTCGGGATTGTTACGGATATGTATTTCATTTCCATTTGTCACGCTAATACCCGGGAGTCTGGTGACTGCATCGAAAGCTGTTTGTGCACCGAATCCTTCCAGTCTGTCCCCCTCGATTGTGTAGGTGTTGATACCTCCTGTGTAAATACTTTCTGAACTGGCCTTTTTACGACTTCCAGTGACTACCACTTCTTTCAGATTGTACACTCTCATTCCACCTTCCATGTAATATTGGTCGCGGGTGTTGAGCAAATAATCTTCCATAAACGTTGCTGTTCCATCATGGAAAGGAGACTTGTGCGAAGTTGCCGGGTATTGAGGAGTGTCAATCACGATGTCCACTCCGGCAAATCCTCTTTTGGTACGTGCCTGAACAAGGAAAGTCGTGCTATCTCTGAAAGATGTGTTCACGATAAACTCTCCTTTTTCGTCTGTGGTGGTAGTGGCGATGATGTTCTGTTTGGGAGCCAGAATACAAATAGGTCCTTTCTTGACGTTGCCTCCAAAGAAACCTTTGATACGTCCGCTGATAGTTTGCCCCTTTTCCATATAGTTGGTGAGGTTCATTGAAGGTGCAGTCAGTACATTCTGGATATGGTGTCTGCGCCATCCGTGCGTCATCATCAGAAAGTCTACCGTGCGGAGAGTCCGGAGGTCTTGCTGCAAAAAATAATATCCGGGATTTTCTACATATCCTTTTAAGTCGGAGGTTAATAGAAGATTCGATACGATATTGTCAGCAAGCGAATCCGGACGGATACTCTTTCTGTCGGTAATGCTGACGGAGAAACTACCTTCTACCGGAGTGCCGTTATCATCCTTTGCTGAAATTTGCAGGGATACTTTTTCTCTTTTTCCGTATGTCGGCTTATCTGCAAGAATTTGCCATTGATGCGGATTCCGGTCGGGTATGAAAACCAGACGTTCGCTAAGCGCGTTGCCCTGTTGGTCGATCAGCATGAAATGGGTGATGCCTGCGTTGAATAAACTGTCGTTCATTCTTCCAAAAGTCCTGTCGACACTGACTGGCTGCAGGATGACCAGCTTTCCACGAGTGTGCGCAATCAAGAATAACTTTTGAGGCCACTCGGTAGCTTCTGTTTTCTGGATTTCGTAACGGATTTCCTTTTTATAATGTGTCATGGAAAGTGTGATTCCTTTTTCTTCTACAGCCGGGAGGTCGAATCGTTTACTAATCCCGTCACTGGATTTGGCAATCACATAGTAAGAGTTTCCGACAGTCGGATTCAGCGTGAAAACTCCCATACCGTCATGCTCCGAGCGGAAAGCAGTCAATGTATCTCCGTTGGCATCGAACAGGAAGCCTTCTATTTCTGTAGAAAAGCCGTCCGATCCTTGAGCCTTGAAAGCTATATTCTGATGAGCAACGGTCAGAAGAGCACCTCCTTCCGGGAAGAACTTAACATCAAAGTCTTTTGTAAACGAAGGCAGATAGAAAGTCTTTTTATAAATATATTGGGGATCATCGAACTCTACTTCAATGTGGCGTGTGGCAATAGGCTTCAAATCCGGCAGGGAAATAGAAATCAACCCATTCTCGTCTGTCTTTCTTTTACCTTTATCTTTAATCTTTCCGTTTTCAATGTAGCGGTAGCGGATGGCAGTATTTCCGAAAGCCTCTTGAGTATTGCTGGTAAATCTTACCTTGGCTGTATAATGTGATTCGTCTTCTTGCTGATACTCAATGTTTGAAACAATCGTATTATCAATCGAATTACCGATTTTCAGATTGCGTGAATAAAAGAATTCCGGTTCCTGATTAAGCATCCAGTTGCTATATCCCCGCAAATAATAATCGCCTGCAGGGAGAGTGGGAGGGAGGGTGAAAGCATTATGAAAACCCAGTGAATCTCTACGAATCTTCTTACGTTCTACGATAGAGTCGGAACGGTTGACAAGTTCTGTAATGATGAAGTTGCTTTGTGTATTATCTTGATGTGTAACAGAGTTTACCAGATATCCCTTGAACCATATTTTTTCTCCTGCCCCATAAAAAGGCTTGTCCAGATGTAAGTAGAGTTTCTCCTGCGGGACTTTTTCCAGTAGATTAAAATACGCAATAATGGTATCTTGTACGTTTTGCCCCGACAATGGGGCAAAACAGAACAGTATTCCGAAAAAGAAAGCTATTAAGCCTCTATGGATAGAAAATGTAGTTTTGTTTTTCATACGCTATGTGTTTGATTCTACATCTATGATTTGTGCATCCAAATCGAAAGCACTTTCCTTTTTACTGCCAGTATGTTAATCACCGATACAACGATAAATAATAGAATACCCATACTGATTGCTGCCCATAATGATCCGGTTTCCAGTTGTGGGAATAGCAAGCGGATGCTGTCTATGTAATAACTGCGCAACCAGGAGACTAATCCGATGGATAATACAAGCACAATAACGTTCAATCCTACCGTGAGCAACTGATAAGGCAATGCTACCTTGTTGGGACTGTATCCGATTAGTAATAGACTTTCCAGCTTGGTCGTATTCTTTTGTAAAAGCAGGAAGATGCTCAACATCAGTATATAGAATGAAAGGATACTGATAAATAAACCCACTCCCAATACAATACCTACGATAAGACGGAGGAAATAAGTTGTTTTTCCGGCATCCAGCTTACCATCTTCCGTTTCATATCCTTTCTTCTGAAAATAACTGGCGATGGCGGAATCTGCCGGATTGCTAACCTCGATAATCAACCGTGCCGGTTGGGCTTCTGCATTCGGTGCAAAATTCTCATTAGCCCATTTCATAAAGGACTGGGGAACAAGAATCGTATTCAGACGATTGGAAAAGCCGACAATGTTTCCTTTGTACTGTTCCACCCGTCCGTTGCCACGCATCATAATATCCATTTGAATCAGACTCATTAACCCTTCCGATAGTTTGGGGAGGCTGCGGCTTTGCGCAAAACCGAAGTTGTAAAGGTTCAGATAGTTGCGCGGAATGATAATGGGGATGGTATGTGTGTTTTCATCGAAATGCCATTTATCGAGTTTGATGTCGACAAACTCATCGGGAACAGACTCAAAAAACATATCTGTGGAAAGATGAATACCGGCTTCCTTCATTCCCAATCCTGCTGAAACTTTGAATTGAGAAGGAGTGAAAGCTCCTATTGTTTTGGTAAACGGTTGCTTTTTCAGATCCGCAATTTCTTCGGCAGAGAATGTATTACTCTTTCCTGCAAAAGAACCGAGAGCACTGATTTTCTTTGTAGCTATGATGAAATCCTTTTTCATAAAGCTGTCTCCTTCGGTGAATACCGGAATGACATCTTTATAAAACTGTACGCTAAGCAATACAATCATCATGCCGAATAGGTTGGCTAAAAAGAAACCGGCTAATTGACCGATACTGATATGTTGGCGGAGAAGCTTCCAGACAAGGGTATTCATTGTTTTATACTTAATAATTTTAATACGGAATATTTAGGCACGGATTACACGGATTTCACGGTTTAAGATTTATAGGAAAACAGCGTAATCCGTGTAATCCGTGCCTAAATACTTTATGATAATACATAGCCAATTCTTTTATAAGCTGAGAATATGTTGATAAGGCAGACCGATATGTTTACCGATGGAAGTGGCGATCACTCCGGCTCCTTGTGCCTTTGCTTCGGCGATGATAAGTTCACCCATGATGCGGCTGTTATCATCGTCCAGGTGGCTGATCGGTTCATCCAGAAATAAAAAGTCGAACGGCTGGCAGAGCGCCCGGATAAAGGCGACGCGCTGTTGCTGTCCGAAAGATAGCTTGCCGGCTTTCACATTTATTTTATCTGCGATCCCCAGTTGTTCGAAGAACGATATGATTTCTTTTTTCTTTTTGCATCCGGTGAGGTTATTCTTCAATTGCACATTTTCAAGAGCGCTAAGTTCGGTGAAGATGCGTAAATCTTGAAAAAGCATACTTAGTGAATGCTTTCGCAGGTCGACCCATTGCTTCACGGAGTATGCTTTGATATTGGTTTCATCGAAATTAATAATCCCCTGATAGTCGTTGCGGTAGCCATAGATATAGCTGCACAACGAAGATTTGCCGGTGCCGGAAGCAGCTTCAATCAGATACATTTCTCCTTTCCGGAAGAAAAGATCCTGATGCCATACGTCCGAAGTCACCGAATTACGGTCAGCAAACACTTGGGGAAGTGTTTGCTGTAAGTGAATACTATTCATACCGTTGGTTTATACATTTATTACATGCCGGCAAATTGCTTGGCAAAGTCTACAATTTGTTTGAGGGCATTTACATCTTTGTCTTTCAGGCAGAGGTCGATCTCGCTGACTTCCCCTTCCGAACTCATGGACAGGTAAGAAACCTTGTTGGCCAGTTTGATATATGTCTTAGCTTCCTGTCCTCCGAAACCTGCTACCATTTTAACGATAGGCAGATCGAGGATTGCTTCGGCATTGATTGCTATAAATAGGCTCTTTCCCTTCATATCCGATGCATAAGGAGCATCTTTGACTGATTTGTCGGCAGCTTTACCTACGTTTTTGTAGAGTAACTCATCATTGGTTGCATACATTTGTTTATCCTTGATGCCGAAGAATATATTCATGCCTCTTGTCTTGTAGACATATTCGTCTTTGCCAAGTTGCATGATATCTTCCCCTCTCTTCAATCCCAATGATTCCTTGTTCTTGTAAATCATTTCAAGAGCATTGCCGTTCTTCACGTCAGCGTACATCATGAAAGTGGGAGCACTGCTCATCGTTACGTTGATTAATCCTGCAGAAATATCACCATTGAACGAGCTGAACAACTCTTTTACTTCGTCTGCCTTAGCGATAGATACTGTGTTGCGGAATTCCTTGTTTTCGCTCAACAGGTTATACAGTTCGCCTCCTTTTACGCCTACGTTGAAGAACATCAGGGTAGAAGCCGGGAAGTATTTAACGAAAGTATTGTTCGCTTTTCCAACAGATTCCATTTGTTTTTTCAGGAGAGCTTTCACTGCTTCGTTTTCAGTATAGTTTTCTGTTTTGAGGGCAATCTTTCCTTTTTCAAAGTTCAGTCCTCCTATCAGAGTGATGTCTTCCGCTTTCACTTCGGTAGGTAATCCCATGGTTATCTGATCGCGGTAGGTTGAAGGAATAGCTGTCATGGAAGCAAAGAAGTTAATATCACTTTTCTGTTTCTCCATTTTCTGGAAAGCTCCTGATTTCACGATACTATTGCTTGCTGTCTGTTTCAACAAATTAGTAATGGCTTCTTTGGCTTTATCAGTTTGAGTTGTTCCGCTGACATTGACTACCAATATAGTAGAACTATTGAAAACAAGCAAACCGCTGTTCATCGTTGTAAAACTGTAACCGTCAGCTTCGCCTACCGGTTGACAGATCTGTTCTTTTGCCATCACGTCGAGTGATGCATGTAATTTATCTTCATTGTTCACTTTACCTACAACAGTGGGATAAGGGAAAGAAGATGAAGAGAACACATAGAATGGAGATTCAACATCGATTCCCGATTCGCCCGGATTCTTCATAACCTTTTCCAGTTGTTGGAATGTGGCCGCATTCATTCCGCTTTTCAGTGCTTCCAGTACTTTTTGTTTAGCAGCTTCATTCTCTTTATCATCCAATCCCGCTTTGCTTGCGAGGGATTTAAGATTGATAGAGGCAACTACCGAAGCGTCAGCCGGTATCACATTTGTATATTCCGATGTTTTGGAACATGCTGCCAGAAAAACAATCAGTACTGCCAGTACCGAGAGTCGTGAAATCGTTTTCTTTGCCATACTTATGTTATTTAAAAGTGGTATAATCATTGATTCAGACATTTACTGCTGTTATTGATTTTGCAGATTCAGCGTGTGGCAGGCCACCAATGCCGCTGTTTCTGTACGGAGCCGTGATTTGCCGAGACTAATCGGTACGAATCCCCGTTCGATGGCCTTCTTCACTTCTTCTTCACTGAAATCTCCCTCGGGACCTATCAGAACAAGGGCGTCTTCTCCTGGTTTCAGAACATTCTTCAATAGAGGTTTCTCCCCTTCGTAACAGTGGGCGATAAACTTCTGTCCTTTAAACTCCTGCCTGATGAACTGATCGAACTCGATCATTTCGTTCAACTTTGGCAGTCGTGCCTTGAGAGATTGTTTGATGGCTGATATCAGAATCTTTTCAATCCGTTCGGTCTTGATGACTTTACGTTCCGAGAAACGGCAGTTGAGGAAAGTCAGTTCGTCAAAACCTATTTCGGTAGCTTTCTCTGCAAACCATTCGTTGCGGTCCATATTCTTCGTCGGTGCCATGGCAATGTGTAAATGGCACGGCCATAACGGTTCCTGAAAAATGGTTTCTTTGATGTTTACGAAACAACGTTTGTTGGTTGCAACAGTAATTTCAGCTTTGTAGAAGTTACCCTTACCGTCGGTAAGCGTGATTTCGTCTCCGATACTTAGCCGCAGAACACGGATGCAGTGTTGCGCTTCCTCTTCGGGAAGCTCGTTGCTTTTCTGTATATCTGGAGTATAAAATACGTGCATAATATTATTTACTGATTTTTATTTCTTGAATTGATTTGATCGCGTATCTGCGCGGCTAACTCGTAATTCTCATCTTTAATAGCCTGTTCCAGTGCTTCTTCAAGCGTTCTGGAAGTAGCACCGGGCAAATCATGTTCTTCTTCAGCCCCTTCGTCGTTGTCCGTTTCTTCAGAACGGTTTCTTTCTTCTGACGACATGTGAAGACATTCCTGTTCAAGAATAGATTCATAAATAAGAATCGGGCAGTCGGCACGCACTGCCAGGGCAACTGCGTCTGAAGTCCGTGCGTCAATGCGTATAATCTCTTCGTCTTTTTTGAGGTAAATATAGGAGTAGAAAATACCATCCTTTGCTTTGTAAATTAATACACGTATCAGGCTGGCTCCCAGTATAGTAAGACTTGTTATAAATAAATCATGTGTCAACGGACGGGGAGTTTTCACTCCTTTCAGATATAAAGCGGTAGCCTGGGCTTCCGCCGGACCGATGATGATAGGCAGTTGCCTTTCACCGTCCACTTCGCCTAATAGCATAGCAAACGCGCCTACTTGCGCCTGGCTGTTCGTGATATTTATAACTTGTAATTCTACCTTTTTGTCCATCGTTCTCTTTTACTTAATTTGTTTTACTCTCCTGCTGGTGTTTGTACTTGAATACCAAGGCAAACAGAATGCCGATTACCAGCGCATAAGCGGCAAAGATCAGCCAAATGTTCATCCATTCGCGACTCACCAGTCTGCCGTCGGCATATACAGAGAATGCATCAACTACCGCACCGCTGGCATATCCGCCCATGATGGCTCCCAATCCGTTAGTCATCATAAAGAACAAGCCCTGTGCACTGGCACGGATAGAAGATTTGGCTTCTTGTTCAACAAACAACGAACCGGAAATGTTGAAGAAATCAAAAGCCATACCATAAACAATCATGGAAAGGATCAGCATCCATAGTCCTGATCCCGGATCTCCAAAACCGAACAGGCCGAACCGGAACACCCAAGCGAACATACTGATTAGCATGACTTGTTTGATTCCGAAATGACGCAGGAAGAAAGGTATGGCAAGAATAAACAATGTTTCGGACATCTGTGAAATGGATAACAGGATGACTGAATGTTTCACTCCGAAAGAATCTGCATATTCAGGGATGCTGGCAAAACTGCTTAGGAAAAGGTCGCCGTAAGTATTCGTAATCTGCAATGCTGCACCTAGAAGCATGGAGAAAAGGAAGAAAATAGCCATTTTCTTTTTCTTGAATAACACCAGCGCATCCAGTCCGAAAGCGGAGAGCCATGATTTGTTTTCAGATTTAGCCGGTCGACAGGCCGGGAGGGTAAATGAATAAAGTCCGAGTAGCAATGCGGAAGCACCGCCTACATAAAGTTGCGCACTTGAATTCTTGAATCCGGTAAGGTCGACAGCCCACATGGCACAAATAAAACCGATTGTTCCCCATACGCGGATAGGAGGGAAGTCTTTAATCAGGTCACATTTGTATTGTTCCAGTGCGTTGTACGATACCGTGTTGGCGAGGGATAAGGTGGGCATATATACCAACAGGTTGAGTAACATGGCCCAATACATCTGGTCGTATCCCGTTGCGGTGGAAGCGTAGAAGAGACATCCTGCTCCTGCAATATGGCAAAGTCCGTATAAACGTTCTGCATTAAACCATTTATCGGCAATAATACCGATAATACCCGGCATTACCAAAGAGGCAATCCCCATGGTGGCGAAAATGGCTCCGATTTGTCCTCCTTCAAAATGGAGTTCTCTTCCCATATAGCCACCTAGTGATATTAACCATGACCCCCATACAAAGAATTGCAGGAAGTTCATAATAATCAAACGAACTTTTATACTCATGACTTTTTTAATTTGTGTTTCTCTTCACATTCATAAACCTTGCAAATATAATATTTTCGTTGAATAGGTGGATAAGTAATTTGATAAAAAGGGGATAAAAATGGCATAAATGCGAAGAAAAGATGAGATTTGGGTGTGAAAAAACAAATGGAGGGGGTACAAAAAAAAGAAGGCTATCTATCCCAGACAGCCAATCTTTGTTAACCTTAAATCTAATACCATGAAAAACACAGTGCAAAGATATAGGGTTTATGTTATACAACATAATGTTTTCTCGAAAATCTTCTGTTTGTTAACTCTAATTAACTTTGAATCTTCCGTTTTTCTGTTACTGCCCTCTCTAATCAGCCATACTTCCGGAGAAATGCCTGATATCCGAATGGAAACTTGGCTCCGGCAGCTTGCCGGTTATTCTACGTAGAGCACCAATCCTTTCAGATATTCTCCTTCGGGATGATAGATGTTTACCGGATGGTCGGCCGGTTGAGTCAGCTGGTGTAGAATACGTACGCTACGCCCTGACATGGCTGCTGCGGTAAATACGGCAGTACGGAAATTGTCTTTGCTTACCACTTGCGAACAAGAGAAAGTAAACAGGATACCGCCCGGTTTGATTTTCTCGAATGCTTTGGCGTTCAGTTTACGATAACCTTGCAAAGCATTCCGCAGTGCATCTTTATGTTTGGCGAATGCGGGCGGATCAAGGATGATTAAATCATACTGGTCGCCCATGCGGTCGAGATATTTGAAAGCATCCTCGGCAAACGCCTCGTGGCGGGAATCACCGGGGAAGTTTAATTCCACGTTTTTGTTAGTCAGATCAATTGCTTTGGCTGAACTGTCGACAGAGTGCACGAGTTTCGCACCTCCGCGCATGGCGTAGAATGAGAATCCACCGGTGTAGCAGAACATATTCAGTACCGAACGGTCTTTGGCGTAACGTTCCAGCAAAGAACGGTTTTCACGCTGATCTACAAAGAATCCGGTCTTCTGACCTTTCAGCCAGTCTACATGGAACTTCAAACCATATTCTTGTGCGATATTATCACTGCTTCCTCCTTTCAGAAAACCGTTTTCGGGGAAAAGGTCTGCCTTAAAAGGAAGAGTTGTTTCTGATTTATAATAGATATTTTCGATCTTGTCACCCATTACTTCGGATAAAGCTTCGGCAATTGCCATGCGGTCTACATGCATTCCTGCAGAGTGTGCCTGCATAACAGCGGTTTTGGCATAAACGTCAATCACCAGTCCGGGGAGATTGTCTCCTTCACCGTGAACGAGACGGTAAGTGTTGTTGATTGGATTAGTGGCGATGCCGATACTGCGACGCATATCGTATGCAATTTCCAGTTTGCGTTTCCAAAAATCGTGATCGATAGGTTCCTGGCGGAAAGACAGTACGCGCACAGCAATACTTCCGATCTGGAAATGTCCTTCGGCAATAAATTCTTTTTTTGAGGTGTACACTTCTACAACTTCACCTTCATCGGGCTCTCCGTCAAAACGAGCGATAGCACCGGAAAAAATCCAGGGGTGGAATCTCTTAAGAGAATCTTCTTTACCAGGTTTGAGATATACTTTATGCATAATGTAGTCTTTCCTCAACCCTCTCCCAAGGGGGAGGGCTTCAGATCGTTTTATTATTGGTTATTAATCACTTATTTTATTACTTATCACTTCTTCCGCGGGAGAGACAGTAGCAGTCAGCGGAGAAACCTCCCAATCTCCCGTCTGTTTCAGTTCTTGCAACAGATTGTAGATATTGAGGCATGCCCATGCATCGGTAGCAGCGTATTGTTTCTGTCCGTCACTTAATACATCAGCTTCCCAGTTGGACAAGCGTTGTGATTTGGATATTTTTTCTTTGAATAAGATGGCGTAAATCTTTTGCAGACTTTTGTCCTGTATTCCGAATTGACGCACATAGTCCTGTAATTCGATACAGCTTTGTTGGGTGAAAGGTGCACGTTTGTGCAGCATCATAAAGTCGTCTTTCAGTGAAAGTCCCACTTTGATTACAGCCGGATTTTCTAACAAGTCAACCAATGGCTGGGTCAATCCCGTCATATTGAGCCGGAATAAGAAACAGCATTCTTCGGAAGAAATCTGGAGAAGTGCTACTTTGTGCGATTGTCCTTTGGTAAAGGAAGGGCGAGTTTCGCTGTCGATACCTATCACTGCTCTGGATTGGAGGTAAGCTACTGCTTTTTCCGTTTCAGCTTCCGACTGGATAACATAAATACGTCCCGGAAAGACTGTTTTCGGGAGTTCTTTTAGTTCATCTTTATCTATGGTTCTTCTTACAATCATTTCTATTTTAATTCATCATCGTGGCAATGGCAACCGTCTTCGTGACAGTGGCAATCATCATCGTGGCAATGACAGCCATCTTCTTCACAACAATCGTTGTCGTCGCTTGGTTCGTAAAATCCTTCTTCATTACCTACTTCCTCTTCTTCTTCCTCCTGGTTGTATTTCACGTCGTGAAGGGCACGAAGTGTGTTTACCAGTTTCTGTCCCCACAGTGTACCGAAGTTTTCCTGGCAGATGGCCAATGAATCATTCATTGTTTCGTTCAGTCCCAGTTGGAAGACAAATATGAAATCTTTAATATCCTGATAAATGTCGGCCAGGTCTTCCGATATAGACTTCTTGATAGGCTGGTCGCTATACACCATATCTTGCACGAATACGTCCAGATAATCATCCTTGTCAGCCATCAATCCGGAAAGGTTGATACGCAGAATTTCGTAAATCTCTTCTGTGACATACGTTTCAAGTGCTTCGTCCCCGATAGTCTCACATTTGGGCAGCATAGATGCTTTGAGATAGAGTAGGGGGAGTATTTTTAATGATGTATCAACGAAAGTGCTACGCTTCATGCGTTCGGCACGTTCGAGAAATGCACAAAATTCGGCAGCTACCGTTACGAACTCAATTACGTTTTTATCAAATATCGTTTGGCTTTCTTTTTCCATGATCTATATTGATTTGAAACGCAAAGGTAAGAAAAAGGATTGAATGAGCGTAGTGCTCGTTATTTTTTTATTATTTTTGCAGCTTAGAATCTCATTCCTGTTTTATAAAAAAGAATTAAAGACTCATGGCAAAGAAGAAATTAGATAAGGAGGCGGAACGTACTCCCTCTTCCCCCAGTAAAATTGTGGCTGTATTTAAGAATGAAACCATTCATTTTGTAATCGGATTGATGCTGGTCATCTTTTCCGTTTACCTGTTGTTGGCTTTTTCTTCCTTCTTCTTCACGGGGGCTGCCGATCAAAGTATTATTGATAGTGGCAGTTCGGCAGATTTGGCGGCTGTTAATAATCAGGTGAAGAATTATGCAGGTTCACGCGGAGCGCAGTTGGCCAGTTATCTGATTAATGACTGTTTCGGTGTTTCCTCTTTCTTCATACTTGTTTTCCTGGCAGTGGCAGGATTGAAGTTGATGCGTGTACGTGTTGTACGTTTGTGGAAGTGGTTTATCGGCTGCACACTCTTGCTGGTCTGGTTCTCCGTATTCTTCGGATTTGCCTTTATGGATCATTATCAGGATTCCTTCATTTATTTGGGAGGTATGCACGGATATAATGTCAGTCGTTGGCTGATCTCGCAAGTTGGAGTACCCGGTGTGTGGATGATCCTGTTGATAACGGCTATCTGTTTCTTCATATATATAAGTGCACGTACCGTCATCTGGTTGCGTAAACTCTTCGCATTGAGTTTCCTGAAACGCGAAAAGAAAGAAGAAAAGGAGAATGTTCCGGAAGGAGAAGGCGATCCGGAATTTACGACTTCCCAACCGCAAGAAGTGGAGTTTAATTTGAAACGGACGTATAAACAGACACCTCCTCCGGCACCAGTGATGGATATTCAGGCTGAAGAACCTGAAGACGACTTTCCTATTAATAAACCGGAAAAGGAAGATACTTCCGTATCTGACGAGAGTGAAGGAGTGACTATGGTATTTGAACCGACTGTTTCCAATCCTGCTCCTATTGTGCAGGAAGACTCTTTGGAAGAGGCGGAACCTGGATTTGAGGTGGAACCGGCAGCTTCGGAAGAAGAATACCAGGGACCTGAACTCGAACCGTATAATCCTACTAAAGATTTGGAAAACTACCGTTTCCCGACTATCGATTTGATGAAGCATTTTGAAAATGATGATCCGACGATTGACATGGACGAGCAGAATGCAAATAAAGACCGCATCATCAATACATTGCGCAGCTTCGGAATCGAAATCAGTACGATTAAAGCAACCGTGGGACCTACGGTAACTCTATATGAAATTACTCCGGAACAGGGAGTACGTATTTCTAAAATCCGTGGTTTGGAAGATGATATCGCATTGAGCCTTTCCGCTGATGGTATCCGTATTATTGCTCCGATACCGGGTAAAGGAACCATCGGTATTGAAGTTCCGAACAAGAATCCGAAGATTGTTTCCGGACAGAGTGTGATCGGAAGCAAGAAATTCCAGGAATCCAAATATGACTTGCCTATTGTATTGGGTAAGACGATCACGAACGAAGTCTTTATGTTCGACCTTTGCAAGATGCCGCACGTATTGGTGGCAGGTGCAACCGGTCAGGGTAAATCGGTCGGTTTGAATGCCATTATCACTTCCTTATTATATAAGAAGCATCCGGCAGAATTGAAGTTTGTGCTGGTCGATCCGAAGAAAGTGGAATTCAGTATCTATTCGGTGATTGAAAATCACTTCCTTGCCAAACTTCCTGATGGAGGTGAACCGATTATTACGGACGTAACGAAAGTAGTGCAAACCCTGAACTCTGTTTGTGTGGAGATGGATACCCGTTATGACCTTTTGAAGATGGCACATGTGCGTAATATCAAAGAATATAACGAGAAATTTATCAACCGCCGCCTGAATCCGGAAAAGGGACATAAGTTTATGCCGTATATCGTAGTGGTGATTGACGAGTTCGGAGATTTGATTATGACCGCCGGTAAGGAAGTGGAACTTCCGATTGCCCGTATTGCACAGTTGGCGCGTGCTGTCGGCATCCACATGATTATCGCTACACAGCGTCCGACTACTAATATTATTACAGGTACGATCAAAGCCAACTTCCCTGCACGTATTGCATTCCGTGTATCTGCCATGATGGACTCCCGTACCATTCTCGACCGTCCGGGTGCTAACCGTTTGATTGGTAAGGGTGATATGCTCTTCTTGCAGGGAGCCGATCCGGTGCGTGTGCAGTGTGCCTTTATCGATACGCCGGAAGTGGAAGAAATTACGAAATTCATTGCCCGTCAGCAAAGTTATCCTACTCCGTTTTTCCTGCCAGAGTTCGTGAGTGAAGATGGTGGCAGTGAAGTCGGAGATATTGATATGGGACGTCTTGATCCGTTGTTCGAAGATGCAGCCCGACTGGTGGTGATCCATCAGCAAGGTTCCACTTCGTTAATTCAGCGTAAATTCGCTATCGGTTACAACCGTGCCGGACGTATTATGGACCAACTCGAAAAAGCGGGAATCGTAGGCCCTACCCAGGGAAGCAAGGCGCGCGATGTCTTGTGCATGGATGATAACGATCTTGAAATGCGATTGAACAATTTACAGTAACCGTTCGTTTATTAATCAAATGAGAAAGTACATTTTTAGTGTTTTAATAGCTTTACTGTCTTTGCCTGTGATTGCCCAACAACAGTCGCAGGCTAAAGTCATTCTTGACAAGACGGCAGAGGCGTTTCGTAAAGCAGGTGGTGTAAAGGCTGATTTTACTGTAAAGGCTGTGACGAACGGTCTGGTAGAAGGTGCAGAAAATGGAACGATTCAGTTGAAAGGAGAGAAATTCGTACTGAAAACGTCGGATATCATCACTTGGTTTGATGGAAAAACGCAGTGGAGTTATGTGACAAAGAATGATGAAGTGAACGTCAGCAATCCGACACAGGAAGAGTTGCAGCAGATTAATCCGTATACGTTTCTATATATGTATCAGAAAGGATTCTCTTATAAGCTGGGAGCAACCGGGACGTATCGTGGAAAAGCCGTTTGGGAAGTCGTTTTGACTGCCAAGGATAAGAAACAGGAGTTGGAACGTATCACTCTTTTTGTGACGAAGGATACTTACGAACCTTTGTATATTTTGCTTCAACAGCGTGGTCAGCAGACGCGTAATGAGATAACCATTACAAGTTATCAGACTAAGCAGAATTATGCGGATCAGGTTTTTACGTTTGATAAGAAACAATACCCCAATGCGGAGGTAATAGATTTGAGATAATATACGTTTATAACAAAACGATAAAGATAAATTAAAATGGCAGAAATAGAAAAAGTGAAATGCCTGATTATAGGTTCAGGACCTGCCGGATATACGGCAGCGATTTATGCAGGACGTGCAAATTTATGTCCGGTGCTTTATGAAGGATTGCAACCGGGTGGGCAGTTGACTACTACTACGGATGTGGAGAACTTCCCCGGTTATCCGGAAGGAATCAGTGGTCCGCAGTTGATGGAAGACTTGCGTGCACAGGCGAGCCGTTTCGGAACAGATGTTCGTTTCGGTATTGCTACGGCGGCCGATTTGAGCAAAGCCCCTTATAAAATAACAATCGATGGTGATAAGGTTATTGAAACAGAATCATTGATTATTGCTACCGGAGCTACTGCTAAATATCTAGGACTGGAAGATGAAAAGAAATATGCCGGAATGGGGGTAAGTGCTTGCGCCACTTGTGACGGATTTTTCTATCGCAAGAAAGTAGTTGCCGTAGTCGGTGGTGGTGATACAGCTTGTGAAGAAGCTGTTTATCTTGCCGGACTTGCATCCAAAGTATATCTGATTGTCCGCAAACCTTTCTTGCGTGCATCGAAGATTATGCAGGAACGAGTAATGAACCACGAGAAAATAGAAGTTCTTTTTGAACACAACGCGGTTGGTTTGTTTGGCGACAATGGGGTAGAAGGTGTAAACCTGGTGAAACGTTGGGGCGAACCGGATGAAGAACGTTACAGCTTGCCTATCGACGGTTTCTTCCTGGCTATCGGACATCAGCCGAATACTGAAATCTTTAAAGAATACGTTGATACGGACGAAGTGGGTTATATCATCACGGAAGGTGATAGTCCCCGTACAAAAGTTCCCGGAGTTTTTGCGGCAGGAGATGTTGCCGATCCGCATTATCGTCAGGCTATTACGGCTGCGGGAAGTGGTTGCAAAGCTGCTTTGGAAGCAGAACGTTATCTTTCTGCCAAAGGACTCATTTAATCCGGTTTATATCCGATCATAGGAGGGTATTAAAACCCTTATAAATATAAAAATCACCCACGCTAGAGTTTAATCTGTAGCGTGGGTGATTTTGTAGAGGAAGGTGTGCCATAATGAATAATAAAACGCAGATTAACGCAAATTATCGCAGAAATAATTTTATAAGTCGTTGATTAATATATCAATATAATTGAAATAATCTGCGATAATTTGCGTTAATCTGCGTTTTGACACTCTCTTATTTTATAAGCTCAAAGCTCCTCGAACAATATTGATCGATTGTCTTTGGTTAATACGCTTCTATTTCATCTATCCATAATTCAGCAGGAATGACTTCCGGCCCGTTATTCTTTTCAAAGTTGACACCATTATGCAGTGTGCCGCCATTCTTGATTTTGACTTTCAGGAATGTAGTCTGTGCCGGTTCAAATTCGATGGAATCGGTGAATGCAATTCTTCCTGTTTCCGGATAATCGTGTTTCAAAGCTTTTTCGGCTATCCGTGTGTATTGCTTGCCGTCTGCTGATACTTCTACGGCAACTCCTCCTGCAGGAAGAATTCTCATGGCAGGATTGAATAAAGAACCGAAAATAACTTTGCTGACTTGTGTCGGTTTATCCAGATGAACGATAAATTCCAAGTCCTTACCCTCCACGATGCCGAAACTACACCACGGAGTATAAGAAGCGTTATTGCCTCGTTTGCCATTGGTCAGTCCAAAGGTGGTTTTGTCAGCTCCTAATACATCGTTTTCATCGAATATATCGCCTGTCCATCCCATCGTATAATTAACCGTATAGGGCTTTCCTGTCAATAAATTGCCATACAGTGGCTTGTGAGCTACTTTGCCCAACATCTTTCCGTCTTTGAAAGCAGCGGCTTTCAGGTCGATATTACCTTCAAGAACGAAAGGCTTTTCATATAAGACGGACGCTTTGGTCGGTTCGCTGCCATCCGTTGTATACCGGATTTCCGCATTCGGGTAGAAACTTTCCAGCAATACCATTAAAGGACCGTTTTCATCTGCGTGCGTATTTATATTTACGTCATAGAAGTTGAGACAAGGTTGGGTGTTCATAACTTTCAAACGTTCAAATTCAGTCACCATCCGTTCGCAGAAATTCTTCCAGTCTTTGTTTACGTTTTGTGTCCAGGCCGTTTCGGCGATAGCCATTGCACGCGGGAAAGCCTGGTAGTCTGTACGTTCTGAAGTCTGCATATATTCTCTCCAGATATTACCTTGTATTCCGATGATATGCTTCTTGGCAAGCTCGTCAGCGTCGTCCGGAACAGGGTTATAGCTATATGTTTTCTTCAAGGTATTGTATCCGCCAATAGTAGTCGGAGCAATTTCCGGCTCTTCCTGGTAGTAGTCCAGATATACATAAGGATTCGGAGTCATGATGGCATTATGCCCTGCTTTGGCTGCGTTCATACCGCCTTCTACACCGCGCCATGACATAACAGTTGCATTGGGAGCCAGACCACCTTCGAGAATTTCATCCCAGCCGATGATGTTTTTACCTTTGCTATTCAGGTATTTCTCCATACGGGTAACGAAATAGCTTTGCAACTTATCTTCTTTGCTGTGCTTTATTCCGTCTATCTTACTGGGAGCCGTATCATCTTTCAATCCTAACTGACGGATTAACTGCTGGCAGAAAGCACTATTCTTCCATGCTGTCTTGGGACATTCGTCGCCACCGATGTGAATGTATTCGCTGGGGAATAATTCTATTACTTCATCCATCACTCCTTCAAAGAATTTGAAAGTCGTTTCACTCGGGCAGAATACCTGTTCGAATACTCCCCAGGTAGGAGATACCTTGTAAGTTTGTGTAGAGTCGCATGACAATTCCGGATAGGCGGCAAGTGCAGCCAATGCATGTCCCGGCATTTCTATTTCGGGAACAACATTGATATATTTACTTGCAGCATAAGCCACTACATCTTTGATTTGCTCCTGTGTATAATAACCTCCATGTTCTTTTCCGTCGAATACTTGCGGATAGTTTACATAGTAATAGTCTACTAATGTCTTTTCACGCTGGGAACCGATTTCCGTCAATTTGGGATATTTCTTAATCTCGATTCTCCATCCCTGATCGTCTGTCAAATGCCAGTGGAAGACATTCATCTTGTTTATAGCCAGTAAGTCGATAAACTTGTAAATGTAGTCAATCGGTACATAATGGCGGCAAACATCCAACATGAGTCCGCGATGAACAAAACGGGGTGAATCTTCAATTTCTACGGCAGGAACCGACCAGTCAGCTTTCTTATCCAACTGCTTTCCGTAAATTGCCGGAGGGAGTAACTGATAAAGAGTCTGCACTCCATAAAAGAACCCGTTCGGTTGGGAAGCGGTGAGCGTAATGAGACTGGGAGTAACCGACAATTTATAACCTTCTTTCGGCATACCTTCCTGTACAACAAAAGAGATCGCTGTTTTTCCGTCTGTATTTTCAGCTTCTTTCAAGGAAATTCCTGCTGTCAGTTTTAGTTGTCCGGCCAGGCTGTCGGCAATGCTTTTTACTTCCGGAGCATCCGAAGGAACTACGAGGCAGACTTTGTTGTTTAGTTCAAAGCGTCCTTCCTGTGGAAGAATCTGGTTGGGTTTGGGAACGATGTTGTACTCGTTCGCCGCTTCTTTTGTCTTTTGGCAACTGGGGGCGATCATTAGCAAGGACAAAAGAAGAAGAGAAATACTTTTCTTCATGGTCAAAATGTGTGTTAAGTTATAAATAGATTTGACAGGACAAATGTACTTGTTTATATGATAAGTTCCAATAATATGGAAATAAAAAAAGCCGGAATGATGTCCGGCTTTTAGCTAAAGTTTCAGATTAATGTAGTTATATAATTAAGAGAGAGTTTTTATTTCAGTAGTTGCTCTTCGATGATTTGTACGTACTTCTCCGGAGTAGCTCCGACTTCAATAATCGGTTTGCCGCCTGCAGGTATGAAGAATAAGGTAGGCAATGCCTGCACACCGAAGTGATTACATAAATCCTTTTCCTTGTCTGCATTAACTTTGTAGAATACAACTTTACCTTTATATTTTTCAGCCAGCTTTTCCATTTCCGGAAGTAAGCGCATGCAAGGTCCACACCAAGTTGCCCAGAAATCAATCACAACCGGTTTGTCGCCATTATAAACGAACTCATTCCCGTTTCTGTAGTCGAAGATGTGTTCGAGGAAGAATTGGCGGGTAATCGGATTCAGTTTGCCGTCTTCCACTTTAGTTTCCGTTACTTTAGCTTCCGCTTCCGGTATGGGAACCATGTCAAATGGCTGGAAGTAAATTTTCTGATGAATATAGTCGATGGATATGATTCCGTAGTCCAGTATCTTTTTGCCTAATACGGAGCGTTTCAAGTACGGGTTCTTCACTGCCATGGCATCTTCAATCTTTGTTTTTACAAACATGGTTTCCGGTAAGATGAGGCTTTCCTCTTCTTGAGTGGTTTCTTTATATCCATTGGAAACTTTTTGGTTGGTTCCTTTGGTATATTGTGCGCTCCATGTATTGAAATCTTTTTCGGTAAGGTTCACCAATCCTTCGCTCCATGTGTCCAGAACAAGAGAAACAGGTTTTCCCTGAATGGATACCGGACATACGATTCCTAATCCTGTAATCAGCTCAAAGTTCTCCCGATAGTTTAATTTCATGTAAGAAGGACGGTAGGGCTGCGTAATGGTGAGCTTTTTCCGTTGCATATCAATGGTCAGAACAGAAGTGCGGAAAATAGCACCGCTTAATACACCCATCACTCCCAGCTTGCGTAGATACGGTTCGTCTTCCAAAGTGAAAGCCGGAAGATCGTTGTTAAACGTGTTGTTGCCAATAGCAACAGTTGCCATTTCATATACTTTTCCGACGGGCACTTGTTTGAATACAAAATCTTGATAAGAACTAAAAGTGCCGTTCTTCCCCGTGTCGATGCGTAACTTCTTGAGAGCTTCAGGAAGCAGGGCGTTATGTCCTGACAGATCGAGGACAAAGTCTGCCACTTCGCCATTGATGGCGGCTTCTACGATAATCTTTCCATCAATGGTTTTGAATGGAATGACCTCTGTCATACTGTTCTGTGTCTGTGCACTGATTCCTCCGGCAATACAAAATGCAAGTAGACAGAGATACATCTTTGTTATTATTCGCTTCATATCTTTTTCTGTTTAAAGTTCATTTCTCTTTCCTGATTTCAATCTTTTTCTCTTGATTGTCTTTCTTGACAATAATATAACCGGTATCACCGGGAATGGCTTTCATGATATCTTCCACGGCCATTTGGCTCATGGGACAATCGTCCAGAGAAGTACCGTTGATGTTAATCACCTGGTCGCCGAAAGCAACTTTATCTTTCATGCTGTCCCAGATCGTTGTAATTTCGAATCTGTCATTGCGTGGCAGAATACTCACGTTCCAGAGAGCGGGAGCACCGCCCATGTCGGTTTTTCCTTCTTCAAACGGGAAGAAGTAGAACCGTCTGCGCATATAATCGATAATCACTTTACCGTATTCCAGTAAATCCACCCCGATGATACTTCCATTCATTACTGTGGTCGTACTACCCACATTCGTGAATTCTTTCCCCATGATGTTGATAGGAGGAACAGTCACCTTCTTTATATCCACCGGCTTGCCCAGACCTGTTATTCCGGCAGCTACGATACCATATCCATGGTTAGTCACTTTTGAAATGTCAGACAGTCTCTCATAATCTTCTGTAGAATAAAGCAGAAAGCCATCTGCACCTGTATCGAACAGAACCTTGAAGTCATTGTCCCCTAAGCGGACATTGACGATGGAATGATGCTCCGTCTCATCCAACAGTGGAATTCCATCCGTTACTTTTAGTCCTTCAGGACGATACGGATAATTGATAACCATTATTTTAGAACGGGAATCGAATGTGACTACCGACTGTGCGAAAGCGTCTCCCCCAAGAATACCGACAACTCCTAGTCCGGCGAAGAATGGATTCTTAGGCAGCACCATTGTCTTCAACTGCTTGATTTTATAGTCTTTCCCGATAGAAACATTCTGTACATGTGCTTCCTGATAATTGGAGCCTTGTGCATTCACATCGGAGATGCGCGTATATCCTGCGGCAGTAGCTTTCATTTCCGTTGCGGCATCATACATAGTTCCGGTTCTTCCTCCCGTATCAATGATATATTTCACTTTTATACCGTTAACAGTGACGGGGATAATGATTTTCTCTTGTATAAATTCATAAGGAATGGTGTCGCAAACCTTATTCCGGATTTGCGCTGCCATTCTTTGTCCGCAGTTTAGAAATAACAGCAGCCATAAGCCGGTCAGTATTCCTATTCTTTTCATATTATTCTTTTTCATAGATAATATCCTTCACTCCGGAAGCTGTCTCAATCGTCAGCTTCGTCTTCTTTTTCTCTTTCAATTCAGGAATTCCGTTCAGAATACTTTCGCAGAAGTCATATTTTTTAGCAGGTTTACCATTGATTTTAATCACCTTGTCTCCGACTGCTATCTTACCTTTCGTACTACTCCATACGGTAGATACAAACAAATCTCCGTCTTTGACCGTCAAGTCAAAATTGTTACTTTGATTGTTTATTTCATTGTCCGGTTGAAATGCTTCGAAATAGAATCTTCCGCGTGGATAGTCGATGGTCACTTTACCGTATTGCAACAGTTTGACACCCAATAATGTGTAAGGGTGATTGTTGGTACTGGTTGTTACATTACGGAATTTGGTGGCTCCGACTGATAATAATGGAATACGAACCCTGTAAGAGGAAGCCTTGTCTGCTTGGCCGGATACTCCGATACTCCCTTCTCCATACCCCTCGGAAACCACTTCCATAGAGGCTTCCGGTTTGATTTTTTCAAAATCGCTTTCGATAAGTGATAACAGGCTGGGACTACCTGTATCAAATAATACGTTGATATTGCTGACCGGAGCTATTTGTATGCTGACGATCGGCATACCGCCTCCTTTGGTGAAATTCAACATCTTTCGTAAAGACACCGTCGATGGTTTTTCAGCAGAGGTAACTATGATATTTTTGGTTTGCGAATCAATCGTGACAATGGTGCTTGCGAATAAATCACTGCCGATGATACCGTCTACTCCAAAACATTCCCAGCCTTTTACCTCATCAATGACCAGTGACGGAGCATTTTTGAAGTTAATGACATGGTCGGGAGTCGTCAGATTCTCTATCCGGGTAGTTTTATAATAGCTTTCCACGTTATTCACATCCGTTACTTTAGTCGAGTCGGTGGCTGCCAGTTGCAGTGCTTGGCAGGCTTGGGTCGTGAGTGCCGTACGTCCTCCCGTATCAAAAATGAAAGGACGTGCTGTGCCGTTCACTTTCATTTCGATAATCATCTTTTCACCTACCATCTGGTAAGGTATAGTTGCCTTATATTGTTGGGCGAATACAGGAACCGCCATGCAAAAGGCGACGACGATTCCTATCATACGAGTTGTGTACTTCATAAGCTAATTTTATTTGCTGACTTTTTCTGCTTCCAAAATTGCCTGATAAGCGTTTACAATACCTCCGGAAATACACAAATCATCGAAAAGGAACAAGTCTTGTGAAGGACTGTCGTTTACGCGGATTCCTTTTTCCACTTCCACTCCTTTGCGTGAAGTGACGCTTTTCAGTAGTATGTCACGGATTTGTGAGCCGGTTAATTTAGGGAAATATGATTTCACCAAGGCAGCTACACCGGCTACAGTAGCCGATGCCATTCCTTCACCTGTACCTTTTTGGTACGTATCACCCATATAGGATGAATAAATATCTGTTCCCGGTGCATACAGATCGAGAGCAGTTGCACCGTAATTGGTGTTCAGTACCGGATTTCCATTCTTATCTGAAGAAGCAACCACCATAAAATTGGTAAGTTCTCCGTCTTTTCTCATCTTCCGGTTAGGGAAGAATTCATCTTTATCCATGTCTACTGACAGATCCCAAACCGGAACTATTACCAATGCTCCTTTCTTTTCAGCTTCTTTCAGTGCATCTGCTACCCATTGTCTCTGTTCTTCCGGGTATAATGAATTTTGTTCCGGCAATAAAATAACATCCGCTCCGTGGTTTACTGCATACCGGATGGCCAGTGCCATATCTTTTAAATAAGGTTCTCCTTCTCCCGGATGAATACGTAAAGTCATAATTTCTGCATTATCGGCAATACCGTTACTTCCGACACCGTTGTCGCGTTTGGCGGCGATCACTCCCGCTTTCATAACTCCTGTTGCTGCATCAGATGTCAACAGTACATTATTGCCATATTGTGTGTCGTTAATATCCAGAGGATTATCACCTACAATTTCTTTCCGGTTATCAGTTCCGTATTTTTTTAAAGCATCTTCATAGGACGTTTTGGCTGTTTCCACACTTTTTTTCCCCATTCTTTGGTATACGAGATCCCATTTGTCCGTTTGGTAAATGCTGAATGAATAAGCGGTAAAAACAAAAGCGATTTCAGAAAGGCTGTCTCTTTCTGCCTTAGGATCATAGCAGCTCTGGAAATCATCGACAGTCAGCTCTTTTCCGGGGAAACGCTTTTTCATGTCCTTATCGAATTTCTCAATATATTCTTCAATGACATAAGAGAGTTGCAGGCCACCGTATGAACCTCCGATTCTGGATTCAGGCATTACCTTATAACGATAATAACTATATTCTTCCATATTTTCCGGTGCAGGTACTTCCTGACGTTTTCCGTTAATGATTTTATAATATTTTTTTCCGTCAAAGATATAATCCGCATATTTATCTTTCAGACGGAAAAATTCACGTTCTCCTTCGCGTGTCAGAGATTCCATGACTTGACCGTCTTTACCACCGATGAAATTCCAACCATTGATGTCGTCTATCAAACCATTCTTGTCATCGTCTTTCTGGTTCAGCTTTTCTTTGGGATTCACCCAGATAGCCTGTTTCAGATCTTCGTGTTCTACGTCCATTCCTGTTCCGATCAATGCAACAACCGGTCTTTTTTTAGCTTTCTTCTTGTTGGCTTTCAGATACTCGTAAGCCTTGTTCACTTCAGCACCATATACACTGTCTTTGTTGAAAGAACAGTTAAACCAGTCCAGTTCGGATTGTTTCTTTTGTGTTTCTGCTTCTTGTTTTACTAACTGTGCCGATGCTGTAATGCTGATAAAACAGCATATAATAGGAAATATAAGTTTCTTCATTGTTGATGAGTTATAATTTATACAATCTAGTTATTTTCTTATTTTTAAAATAGCTTCGCGCACCTGTTCCCCCCGGACATTACGTGCAGCGAGTTTACCTTCTTTGTCAATGACAACAAGGAAAGGGATGGAGTAGAAACCGTAAGCAGCCTGAATAGCGCTTGGAGTCTTGCTGTTTTTGGGAAATCCTGTTTTATCCCATAGCATCACCCACGGCAGTTTTTCTTCATCCAGCATTTTTCTCCATTTTGCTTCGCTGTCATCCAACGAAACACTGATGAATTCTAAATCATCCGCTTTCAGTTCATTGTATATTGTCAGCATGCTACGCATTTCTTTGCGACAGGGACCACACCAGGAAGCACAAAAATCCAATACGACAATTTTCCCACGGAAATCTTTCAGACTTACATTTTTTCCGTTGGCATTTATGAATGTAAAGTCGGGACATTCTGCATTGATAATTTGATGGGAGAGGACCTCTACCCGGTTTACCAACCATTTGGCAACGAAAGACGTCCGTTCATTTTCCGGTATCATATCCAGCAACATTTTGTTGGAGTAGTAATCATTAACATTGGCCAGATAAGCCAGTGCGGCTGCCATGCCGGGAGTCAGTTTCCCTTTGACAGAAGCAGAAATCGTAGCTATATCCGGATCTTTTTCTGTAGGCATATAGTTTTGTAAAGTCAGAAATGAATCGATGCCGGTGAATGAGAGCGAACTTTGTTCGGGGTTCTTTTCATCAAAAAAACCATTAATGCTTACAGGAACGTTTTCGAAGTATATGTTTTGTTCCGTATTTCCAATATATAATGTGTATACATCAGGTGAAATTTCTTTTTTTTCGGTTTCGAATACTCCATTTTGGCTAATAGGACAACTTAAAATGAGGTTCCCATTCAAATCCTTAACTTGCAAAGTGGTTGGTTTGAGTAGTCTCAACTTTCCTTTGAATTGTAGTCCGCCGTCGCTCCATAGAGGAGTGGTGCTGCATAAGAGCAATAATATCAGTGAGAGTCTTATTAATTTCATGATTTGGAGTTTATAATATATCGTAAATTCTAAATATCTTTATTCTTATTTTATCTATCCTTTAATAAAACGACTAACTTAATCGCTATGGAAGATTTTCTTTACCAATCTCCCCAATCTCCCCAAGGATCATCATCGCCATCTCCTTCATCTGTTTCCGGTAGTTCCGGATAAGGTTTAATATCCCAATCTTCCGGCCCTTTGGCGATAGCTTCCAAATCAATATTATATTTTTTTAGATAGTTTGTCACAAAATCGAACTTAGTGCTTAGAAATGGATAGGTTGCCGAAGGAAACATTGCTTTCCGTTCTTCTTTGGTATGACGCATGGCTATTTGCAGATAGCCGATAAATGTTTCTTTGGCTGTTGGAGGATTATCGGAACCGGGTGTAGAATGTTTACCTGATACTGTATTTACATTACCAGGATAGCCTCTCGTGAGATAATAATTAGGATCGGCTTTACTTTCGATGTCTTCACTTCTGACAATCGGAGTCAAATGGTCGAATCCTGCATCAAATTCATCTTCGGGTATGATAATGTTTCCGTTGGCGATAGCTGTATTTATAACTTCATCAATTATTTTGAAGCGGCGTATGGTAAAACTATCCTTATTGCCGGCAATAGGAGTTTTCCATCCTGTGATTGGGTCATCGTAAGTGCTGTGGGTTTGATCTCCCCAAAAACAAGTTATCCAGCAGTCGGTTTGGCCTTCATCATGCTCGGGCAGTGCTACATAATATTCCAGTACTCCCGGTATGATGGAGGTAAATACAGAATAATTGTATACCATATACCAGTACATAGGAAATACTCTGTCCGTAACTTCCCGATTGAGATAAGGAAAAATGTGATTCTTCATAAAAGTAATATAAAATGCCCCCATTTCGTCATTGAGACAATTTTCGAATACTCTTGATGAACTACCGACTCCACCATTAGTCCAATTTTTATTGAGGTCTTTTTCAGTGATATCTTTATATATTATCTTCACTCCGAAATCTTGGTAGATTTTCATGACATCATTGTCCCATGAATTATTTCCTTGCGGAAACTCAAATCCTCCGGCAAGTGCAAGCGGGTCTGGCGTCGGGATGATTGAGTCATCATCGTAACAGGACGAGAATGTGAGACAGAATAGTAATATCCATACATTATATATTGGCTTCATGATTCTCTGTTGTTTAAAATTAGCGATCATTATTTCTTATATTTATAGTTAGTTTGTAACGGGAACCCCAGTCCGTTCCGGTCCGAACGGATTTTGTTCCAATAATAAGTTTCTTTGCAACACTTCTGTTGGGATAGGTAATACGTATGAAGGATCGTTTTTTGTTAGTGTATAAACTTTGCCTTCCCATTTGTGCTGTATGGAAGGCATACCATATCGACGTAAGTCGAACCAGCGTTGTCCTTCGTAGCAAAGTTCTTTTCTGCGTTCTTCACGTATTTGGGTGATCAAAGCATCTCCACTCAATCCGGAAAAAGACGGTGCGTTTCCTCTATCATATCGTTTTTCCAGCAATGTATTCATAGCGGTGATGGCATCTCCTTCGTCTTGGCTCATGGCAGCGGCTTCTGCATAGTTTAGATAAGCTTCTGCTATTCGGAAGGAGAGTGCAAAATAATCACTGCTTCCGGAAGTGGGGACGGAACGTAGTGTCTTATATTTGCCATAGGGGAGATAAGTATCATAAAATGTGCTGTTCTCCGGAACTGCCTCGTTATATAGCATTTCCCTGGTAATATAACGGTCTTTGCGTAGGTCGCCTTCCGAGAAACTATTGATTAATCCGTCTGCTGCTTTGAACATTCTTCTGGTCTTTTCTTCATCGCTGTTTTCATCTTTCTTATCGATATAACCTTCGTATTCACCTGTCAAGTCTCGGATAGTTCCATAACTCCAGATGACTTCCGGCGAATCATATGTATTGAATGTGTAATAAGGTTCTTTTATACCTGCTTCCGGTGCAGGAATAGTATTCAGATCGCGTAGTGAGAAGTTCCAATCTTTGATAACTTTCTCTGCATACGTTTTCGCTTCTTCCCAATTTTCCATATATAGAGCTACACGTGATTTTAATAATTGTACCATAGGTAGACTGACAAGGTAGTTCGGTTCATATTGTTGTGTGGCGGAGAGAGTTAGGAATAAACGTTCTGCTTCGTTCAGGTCGGTAACAATCTGTTGGTATACTTCTTCTACCGTGTTCCGTCTCATCAATATATTGTCATCATCTCTCATTTTACTGTCCAGCTTGAGAGGAACTCCCAATGATTCTTTGTTATAATTATAGGGAAGTCCGTACTGATTGACTAACATATAATAATAAAAAGCCCGTAGGGCATAGGATTGTGCCTTAATATAATTCTTTTCTATTTCTGTACCGGATACTTCGTCAATATAGTCAAGTGTGGCATTAGCTCCTAAAATATATTCATAAAGGTTCTCCCAAGTATTGACTGTTTGTTGTCCCAATTTTTCTCGTATTTCGAACATATTGGGTTGCCAGCTATACAGTATCTCAAATATTTCCATATCTGCTTTGTCGTTTTCAGGGAATTCGTAACCTTCCACCTGATTCTGCTCGACATCATCTGCGAGTATTTCCTGATAGTTGAGAAATTTGGTATCCTTTTGTTGGGGATAGGCTTCTCCGATAAGCATCTCTTGTAATGCATTAGCGTCTTTGGGTATATATTGGCTCTGTGACTTTGGCTCTAAGAAATCTCCGCAAGCGGTGAGGCCGGTCAGTGTAATTGTATAGATTAAATATTTAAGTTTCATATCTCTCTTTGTTTATTGTTTAAAATCCTATATTAAGTCCCAATGAGAAAGAACGTGGCATGATACTGTTTTCTAATTCCGGATCAAAACCATTGAAACGTTTGCTGGCTATTACAAATACATTGTCCATATTAAAGTTAATAGACAGATTTTTAGCATGTATCTTGTCACACCATTCTTTTTTCATCTGCCAGGATAATCCAATGTTACGGCAACGCAGGAATGAAGCGCTGACTACCATAGCATCTGATTTTTCCCACATATAAATGGGTGATTCTGCGGTCTCCGTGTTAGGCAAAGTCCAAGCGATCCCTAATGGCCATATCGGCAACCCGGGGATATTTGTGTAAGCTTCGTCTCCTGTCTTTTGCCAGCGATTCAATAAATCGCGGTTTATATTCTTGGTTGGATCGGGCATCATATTATGTTCTCCTCGGAAATCATTGTAAGGTGACGTCAAACGCTTTTTGCTACCTAACAAAAGGGAGAAGCTGGTATTTAGTGACAAAGATTTGTAGCGGAAACTCAAACCGAGACCTCCGGTGAAATACGGCTCTTTTTCTCCGGAATATACAAGGTAAGTGGTCGGGTCGATGCCTTTACTTTTTTCTTCTTCCGGGACCTCAACATAGTTGAACATCGGTTTGCCGTTACTTCCATCAAGACCGGCAAAGGAATATGACCAGAATCCGCTCAACGGATATCCTTCTTTTAATATCTGGGTGTTGCTTCCGGTCAAGTACATCCCCGTGGTTCTGTCAATCGTGGTTTCTCCGCCTTTGTTCCAGTTTTTAGAGGCATTCAGGTTAATATTCAGGCTGAAATCACGTTTCTGAACAGGTGTGAATGATAACGTGTATTCAATTCCCCGATTGTAAATAATTCCGCCGTTACGTTTCATGTCGTTAATTCCATATTCGAATGGTAAATCTACGGTGATTACCGCATTGGAACGTCGGGTGTAGTATTCCAGATTCATATAAAACATATGAAACAGTTCCAGGTCTACACCGAAATTCCAGTTTTTGGTACGTTCCCAGGAGAGATACGGATTGGGGATCTGGCTGATAGTGGAGTAATATCGATTATATCCTGCTTGTACTCCGTTCTGACTTAAGATTAGTTCAGGACTTTCACGTGTCAAAGCGTTTCCCTGAATACCAAATGTTCCTCTGAAATTGAGTGTTGTGATCCATTTCAGATACTTTTGGAAGAAAGCTTCTTCCGATGCTCTCCAGGAAAAACCGAATGAATAAGTCGGGTCGATACGGTGATTGATATCCTGTCCGAAAACGTTGGAAGCGTCATTTCGTACATTGGCATTGACTACATAGCGATTCTTGAATGAGTATGCAAAAGTAGCGAAGAACGAAAGGAAGTTGTTGGTATTGTTTGTTCTTTTCCAACCTCTGTCATAAAGTTCTTTTAATATTCCCCAGCCTGTTGGACTTCCGCCCGGTGATACTACTTGGCTTGGTATGGTAGGTGCTACAATACGTTCGCCTCTGTCCGGTACATATCCCCAAACTGTATTGGCTGTTCCTTTAGCTGTAGACGAGCGAAGTTCCATACCCAATAGCGCATTCAATCGGTTATCAGGATTGAATGCTTTGCTGAATTGTAGCTTGTTCTGGATATTGTAAGAATACTGGTTGTTGTCATTTGTGTACAATCTACCTCCGAATGGAAGCTGTGCAGCTTTAAAATCGGCACTGGTGGGAGTAACAGAATTAAAATCATAACCACGATACAGGTTGGCAATGTAGTACGTGCGTTCGGTAGCCCAGCTTTCATTTGTACTGTTATTAGTCGAATAACCGCCTGTAAATTGATAAGTTAACCAGTCAAGGACATGCCAGTTGACATCCAAGGAAGCGGACATGAAGTTGGAGCGTGCTTTTGAGCCGCTGTTATCCCGTTCATTGATGAAATTGTATGAAAGGGTTTCTTTATTTCCTGTTTTATAATAGTATCCGTTTTCTTGCATATAATAAGCATCCGGGTCAATGATACGGTTTGTATTAGTTGCATAACCCATTGGATTGATATCATCGAAAAAACCGTTAGTAGTAGAAACGCTACCGTTTAAAGTCATGCTGATAGTCAGTTTTTCTATCGGACGTAACATCAGAGCGATGCGGCCTGTCATACGTTCGTTATCGTTACCTATTTCCTGACCTTCGCTGTTGTTATATCCCATAGATGCCGAATAACTGAACTTGTTCGTTCCACCGGAAACACTAACGTTGTGACTATGGCTGAACGAACGGCGTGTCAGGCGTTTGAACCAGTCAGTATTGCGGGTTTCCATATCGTTGTAAAGTTTTCGGTATTCGATATCTGAAATGTCATGTTCCTGTAACATCCGTAATATACCTTCATAGGTGTTAGGATCCTTATAAGGCATTGTTGCGTAAGTGATCCCTGCATCGAACGCTTCTTGTGAGAAACGGATGCGTTCTTGAGAGTTCATAAAGTTGAACATTCCATAATTAGGGCGTTGTCCGATGTTGAAGTTGGCGGAATAGTTTACAGTCAATCTGTCAGTGGTATTCTTTTTGGTTGTGATTTCGATTACACCGTTAGATGCTTTTGAACCATAGATAGCAGTGGCGGAAGCATCTTTCAAGATTGTGATGTTTTCGATGTCAGCGGGGTTTAGCCATGAAATCTGGTTGCCGATGATATCCTTTAAACTTTTAGTCATCAGTTCGCCGCTATCTAGTGTTACTTGGAAATCTTCCTGAATAATACCGTCTACTACCCACAATGGATCACGATTTCCTTGTAGCGTACTGGTACCTCGAATCTGGATCTTAGGCGCAGTACCTACCCGACTGCTTGAGTTAGTAACCACCATACCTGCTACACGTCCTTGTAACATTTGGTCGATAGTAGTGTAGGAAGGCATTATAATGTCTTTGGCTTTTATCGTAGTAATGGAACCAACGAGGTCACGACGTTGAATATTCTGGTAGCCGGTTACCACCACTTCGTCAATTTCCGTACTGGAACTGGTCAGAGTGACGTTGATTGTTTTCTTACCTGTATATTTCAACGTTTTCTTTTCCATTCCGATAAAAGAGAACGTAAGAATCAGCCCCTCTTGTGCCGGAATATTAAAAGTATAATGTCCGTCCAATCCGGCGATGGCTCCATGTTTGGAGCCTCGGATCGTAACAGTGGCACCGGGTAATGCTTCGCCACTGGCATCTCGAATCCAACCACTGATTGTAACTTTCTGGCTTTGCTTTTTCTTTATAACAATTGCACTACCAGAGATTTCGTAAGTCAGGTTAGTACCTTCCAGACATTCATCCAGAATTTCAGTAATTGTTTTATCTTTTGCCTTGATGGTGATATCGGTCACATTAGCAATGTCTTCCGTTCCATACATAAAGACAAATTTCGTACGATTCTGCAGATACCAGAGTGCTGCTTCCAGCGTTTCTCCTCTCAAGTCGATGGAGATTCTCTGATTGTCCTGTGCTTGAATCATGAGTGAAGAAAGGGAGAATATCCATAAAAGACAGAACTTTACAAAGTTTCTGCTTGCATAAGATATCGCCCATGGCAGGGATTTTACTCGTTTTTTCATAATGCGTTAGTTATATTATGTATTATTACTGTTTGTAGGAAATGTGCAGGATGCCCTCCCGTTGTTTGATATTGACCAGATTTAACTCTGTAATCATGTCGATAATCGGGTTCATGTTGGCGTAACGGTTAAGGTAAGCTCCGATACGCACCTGTTTGGCTGCTTCGTCTTCAAAAGAATATTGGAATCCATACCATTTGGACAGGTATGACATCACATTCTCAAGAGGGACATTTAAAAAGATAAATGATCCGGATTCCCAAGATGTGTACAAATCAGTGTTTACGTTGGCGACGGTATTTGTACCGGTATTTTTATTATATGTATAGTGCTGGTTGGGAACTAATTCGAATGCTTCATTTCCACTGTTGATTCTTACTGTTCCACTGATTAAGGTTGTACTTTCCGTATCTTCATCAGCGTAGGCTCTTACGTTGAACGACGTTCCCGTCACCCGGATAGATGTATGCGATGTTTTTACGATGAACGGATGCTCCTTGTCCGGGGCAACATCAAAATAAGCCTCCCCTTCAATTTGCACAATACGTTCTTTACTACTGAAACAAACCGGATAAGTCAGCCGGGTTTCCGCATTGAGATGTACCCTCGTGCCGTCGGAAAGCGTGATAAGGCATTCCATCCCCTGCAATGTGCGTAGTGTGTTTGGGATTTCTTTTACTTGTGGTTTGTTGGCGGGAATCTGATAGTTGATCCCTTTAGAATCGATCACAAATGCTCTGACCGCATTCTCCGGAAGATTATTATCGGAAAGATTGAAAGATTTGCCGTCACTCAAGATCAGTTCCCCGCCAAGGGTTCCCGGAGTGATGTCGCTAATCGTTTCTTCGGATATCCAATGATAGATAAAGTAAGAAGTAGGTACTAATAACAAGATGATGAGAGCTGCATATTTCAGACTCTTTTTCCACGAAAAAACAGTACCCGATTGATTGCCTCCTAATAACGGATAGACTTTCTCCCACGCTTTTTGTGAAGAGAAACTTTTTATTAACCGGCTGTTTTCTTCATACGTTTCCTTATTTAATATCCGGTCGGCTATCTTTTGATGTTCCGGGTTTTCATCCAACCATGCACGATAGTTCTTTTCCTCTTCGGGGGTAGACGAATGAGTAAATAAGGAAGCTAAGATTTTTGCAATTTTAAATTTTTCTTTGAATGAATTCATCGTTTTTTCGATTTGTTATATAAGTAAAACAATCCAATCGAAAAAACGGGGTAATCAAAAAGTTACTTTATTTACATAAAAATAGTAATAAGGCATAATTTATGCCTTTGAGGCTTTCGCGAAGTTTGCGATAGGCGAATTTCTTTAACGTATGGACAGTACCCTCTGCAATTTGCAATTTGTCAGCAATCTCATGGTTTTTTAACCCTTTCATGGAGTATAAAATGATATTTCGCATCTGGGTAGGCAATTCTTCTACCGCTTTGCGCACTATGCGGAAAGTTTCCTGCTCGATAATTGCAGCTTCGAAGCCGCTGTCAAACTCTTCCTGTTCTGCAAAATCAGGAATATCCAACTGCTCATGTTTGAGATGATTCAGGCATTTATTTCGGGTGACGGTATAAAGGAAGCTCTTTACTTTCAGAATGTCATCAAAATCTTCTTTTCGCTCCCAATAAACTAACAATGCATCTTGTACGATGTCTTTGCAGACCTCTTTGTCCTCGATATAGTGAGATGAGAAAACACAAAGAATAGGGTAGTAGTCATCAAATAGCTTTTTGAAAGCCTGTTTGTTGCCACGTTTTATGTCTGCAATTATATTTTCTATATGTATGTTCACTATTTAGGGTGGAGCGATTGGAGCAGAAACTCTCTTACCCAATCTTACTTATTTTCTTCAGCTTTTCTTCTTCGATGATTTTGATCTTTCTTCCGTCGATAGTAATCAGTCTTTCCGTAGCGAATTGCGACAAGGTACGGATAGCGTTCGAAGTAGTCATATTGGAAAGATTTGCCAGATCTTCACGTGAAAGATAAATGCTCAACGTAGAACCGTCTTCTTCCAGTCCATAACTTTCTTTCAGGAAGATAAGTGATTCGGCCAAGCGTCCGCGAATATGTTTTTGTGTCAGATTAACGGTACGTTCGTCAGAGATACCCAAGTCAATGGAAAGCTGGCGGATAAAGAACATGGCCAAGTCATTGTTTTGGGCAACCAGTGTAGTGATGGCACTCATAGGAATCAGGCAAACAACGGAAGGTTCGAAAGCTGCTGCGGCAGTTACAAAATCTTGTTTGGCAAAATAAGCACGATATGCAAAGTATTCGCGTGGTTTAATCATGCGGATAATTTGACTTCTACCCCCCACACCATCTTTGAAGATTTTCACTTTTCCACTGATGAGACACATCAGATGATGTGGCGTTTCTCCTTCACAGTAGATGGTTTCATTCTTTTTGTAGGTTTGTATCGTATAATTATTCATCAGAAACTCCTTTTGCTCATTGTTTAGAGGAGCTAACATATCGGATAACGGTTCCGAAATATCGATGTCTGACATATTCATTTTTACCATGAGTGCTACAAAACTGTGTTATACAGCACAAAAGTAAAAAGAAAAAATGAGAAAATGAACGAATCTATAAAAAGATTGCACAAAAGTGGGAGCTTTCGTGCAATCTTGCAGACATTTTATTTGGTAAACAACAGTTCTCTATATTTAGGCAACGGCCATATTTCGTCATCCACTTCCATCTCCAGGTGGTCGATGTGGTCGCGGATTTGGTCAAGATATGGGCGTACTTTTTCTTCGTATGCGAATGCCCTTTCTTTGTAGTTTTCCATGTGGTTGGCTACTTTTCTCGCTTCGGTCATGTCGCGCACGAGTACTTTGATAGAAGTGACCCGGTGTGAAATCTCACGAATCAATTCTTTACGGTCGGCACTCAATACTTCGTATTCTTCAGCCGGGAATATTTCTTTCAGTCCGCGAAGATTTTCGAGCAAACGGTTCTGATAGGCAACCGCAGTCGGTACGATGTGGTTGATGGCGAGGTCGCCCAATACACGGCCTTCGATTTGCACCTTCATGGTGTATTTCTCCAGTTCTACTTCCAAGCGGCTGTTCAATTCAGTTTCGTTGAAGATACGTTCGCCGATAAGCACCGATTTGGATTGGTTGTCAATATAGTGCATCAGAGCTTCCGGTACGTGGCAGATATTAGTCAGTCCGCGGCGTGCAGCTTCTTGTTTCCATTCTTCGGAATAACCGTCCCCTTCGAAACGAATCGGTTCGGAGGCGATAATTGTTTCTTTCAGCAGGCGGAAGATAGCTTCGTCTTTGCCAACTCCTTCTTCCATCAGCTTTTCTACCGATGCGCGGAATTCGTTCAGCTGGTTTGCCATGGCCGCATTGATTGCAATCATGGAGGCGGCACAGTTGGAAGAAGAACCTGCGGCACGGAATTCGAAACGGTTTCCGGTGAATGCAAAAGGAGAAGTACGGTTGCGGTCGGTGGTATCCAGTAAAATTTCGGGGATACGTCCGATGCCTAACTTCAGTGTGGTTTTTTCTTCCGGTGTCATTTTCTCATTTCCTACCTGGCGGACAATTTCGTCGAGAGTAGACGAGAGTTGTGAACCCAGAAAGCAAGAGAGGATGGCGGGAGGAGCTTCATTGGCTCCCAAACGGTAGCTGTTGCTGGCGCTCATGATGGAGGCACGCAATAAATCCTGATTTTTATAAACCATCATTAAGGCGTTTACCAGGAAGGTGAGGAATAGCATATTTCCTTTCGGATTCTTTCCGGGAGCGAACAGATTGATGCCGGTGTCTGTGCAGAGCGACCAGTTGTTGTGCTTGCCCGAACCGTTTACTCCGCTATATGGCTTTTCGTGCAGGAGTACATTAAAATGATGCTTCCTGGCGATACGCTTCATCAAATCCATGACGAGCTGGTTGTGATCGTTGGCAAGGTTGCAGTTTTCGAAGATAGGGGCCAACTCAAATTGGTTGGGAGCTACTTCGTTATGACGGGTTTTGGCAGGAATACCGAGTTTGTGACACTCGATTTCGAGTTCTTTCATAAATGCAGTGACACGTGGAGGGATAGAGCCGAAATAATGGTCTTCCAACTGTTGGTCTTTGGCAGAAGAGTGTCCCATCAGTGTCCGTCCTGTCAGGCAGAGGTCGGGGCGTGCATTATATAAGGAAGAGTCTACAAGGAAATATTCCTGTTCCCATCCTAAATTGGTATATACGCGTGTGATGTTCTTGTCGAATAGCTGGCAGACTTCCGTTGCTGCTTTATCTACAGCGGCAAGTGCTTTCAGCAATGGAGTTTTGTAATCCAACGCTTCACCTGTATAAGAAATGAAGATAGTGGGGATACAAAGAGTGGTATCTACAACGAATGCCGGTGAAGAAACATCCCATGCTGTATATCCTCGTGCTTCGAAAGTGTTGCGGATACCACCGTTAGGGAAAGAAGAAGCGTCCGGCTCTTGCTGGATCAGCAGTTTTCCGGAGAAGCGTTCAATCACTCCGCCATCTTCGCCGAATTCGATAAAGCCGTCATGCTTTTCGGCTGTTCCGTCTGTCAGAGGCTGGAACCAGTGTGTGTAGTGAGTGACGTTGAGTGACTTAGCCCAACTTTTCATACCGTTAGCAATTAAATCTGCTATTTCACGGCTGATAGGCGTACCTTTTTCGATAGCGTCGGTTACAGCTTTGTAAGCTTCTTTGGGAAGATACTCCTGCATCTTCTTGCGGTCGAACACGTGGCTACCATAATAATCAGAGAGTTTGTTGGAAGGGGCAATAACTTCCAGAGGTTTCCGGTTGGAAAGCTCTTGTAAGGCAAAAAAACGCATTTTTGACATAAATGGTCTATTTTTTATCGGTTGATGGCGCAAAATTATATGTTTTTTCTGAAAGTGCCCCTATTTTGGAGGGGGTATTTTGAAAAATAATGTGTTTTTCTAAAAGTACCCCCTCTATTGATTCTTAAATTTCTATTCTGATTGTTTCTGTTGGTCGATTTCTTTAGCCATCTGTTTAACCAAACTTTCCACTTGGATATAATGGTTGTGATAGTTCTTGAATAACAGTTTGAACACCGGGCTGTTCACAGCCATTTGGGTAAGAAATTGTAGGTGTTTACCCGTAGAGGTGTTCATCTGCATACGTTCTTTTTTGCTCAAGTTGTCTTGTATGGAGTAAGCACCGCATGAAATTTGGATTTCTGCAATGCCTTCGTCCCAAGGATGCGTGTTGAGGTGAGTCAATGCTGCCAGGATTTTTTTTAGGTTTTTCAGCAGAATGTTTAATAGTTCGAATTCGGTACGGTTTACGGAACAGGAATCCGGGTCCAGAAGGAAAGCGAATTTAAGGTAGAAATCCTTTAATTCCTCTTTAGGAATAACGAATGAATCTTTAGAAGCCTTTATCATGCCTCCAACCGCTGGTTGAACGGTAACTTGTTTTGTTTCCATAATATAATTATGAATAAGGTGGTAGGCGAAGATTTTCTATGAAATAAGAGCGGTTCCGCCTTTCCCGTTACTCTTCACCAACCAGGCAGTGGGTGCATTAACACTCCACACGGGGGTACGAAACCGCCATATGAAACATCAGGACAGGCATAAAAATGCCTGCCACGAAACGAGGCAGGTTCCCTACCTGGTTGATATGAAGAGTATCACAAAGATACGACAATTTTCTTCTTTGTCAAGAATAAAAGGAGAAATAAAAAGGTAAGAGTAAATATTTCTCTTTTTCATTTAGTATATACTAATTGAATTCAGCGCCCACTAGAAATGATTTAGCAATTTCATTTCTCATATTCTCATTTATTAATCATAAGTGACAGAAAACTAATAGAATAGACAATGAGAAATGATTTCAAAAACAGCGTTTCTCATAGTTTTTCCGTCAAATACCCCCAATTTTACCTTGTTTCTCATACTTGTTGGATTCATTTCTCATAGCGTCTTTCCTGTTAACCTATAACAAGAATAAAGAAACAACTAATCAATCATTATCAGGGGAAGTACATATTCTCTTTGTCCCATATATTATGGGAAAGTATTCCCTAATATTATAGGAATTTATTCCCACAAAATAAGGGAATCTTTTCCCAGTTAGCAGGGAATACTTTCCCAACTAAGTAGGAACACTTTCCCACAATATATGGGACAATTGGAACTTGTTTATCTTCAACCAGAAAAAGGTAGAAGATAGTATTTGACTATGAGAAATACCTTGAAACACTATGAGAATAAGGTGAATTTTAAGCTAAAATAGAGGGTATATTATGAGAAATGTCATGTTAGAAAGTATTTCTCATAAGCTATTTGTTTGATTATTTGTTGTTTATCAGTTATTAATGAGAATATGAGAAATGAAAATCATTTTTCTTGTTCTAGGAAACCGCTGGGAGGCGGAATTTTTAATTGATGTACTCATGACTGCACTGTTATGAACATTGATATTTTCTTTTATCTCATCTTTGAGGATATTCAACAAAAAAACTCTATCTTTGTTTTATAATTGAGACACAAGATATAATGGGAAGATTTATCAATCCCTTTACCGATTTTGGCTTTAAGTTCTTATTCGGCAGAGAGGTAGAAAAGGAGTTATTAATTGACTTCTTGAATGATTTACTTGTAGGAGAGCATGTAATTACCGACATTCGGTTCCTTAACAACGAACAGCAGCCGGAAGTAAAAACAGAACGAGGGCTTATCTATGATATATATTGTAGAACTAATACGGGGGAACATATTATCGTAGAAATGCAGAACCGGGAACAGCCTTACTTTAAAGACCGTGCCCTTTTCTATCTCTCCAGGGCTATTACTCAACAAGCGAGAAAGGGAATTTGGAACTTTCAATTAGATGCTGTGTATGGAGTGTTCTTCATGAATTTCGTGATGGACAAGGATATACCCTCTAAAATCAGGACGGATGTTATTCTTTCTGACAGGGATACTGGTAAGCTTTTCAACAGTAAATTTCGGCAAATTTTTATTGAATTGCCGAACTTTAATAAAGAAGAGGATGAATGTGAAAATGATTTTGAACGCTGGATTTATATATTAAAGCACATGGATACACTTGATCGAATGCCTTTCAAGGCTCGCAAAGCCGTTTTTGAACGACTGGAAAAGTTAGCCTCCAAAGCGAATATGACCCAGGAGGAAAGAATGCAATACGAAGAAGAATGGAAAGTCTATAACGATTATTTTAATACGTTGGATTTTGCAGAACAGAAAGGTATACAAAAGGGTATACGAGAAACAGCCCGTAAAATGAAAGAGCTAGGAGTGGCTGATGATATAATCATAAAATCTACGGGTATTTCGAAAGAAGAAATAGAGAAATTATAATCTTTCTCCTATTATTAATAAACGACTCATGCATTCAAACATGAGTCGTTTTTGTTTATTCCCATATTTATATTAATCATGTATGAAAAGCTTCCTTTCTCTGATAACTCTTTTTAGTAGCTTAATTCCATTGCTTTTCGATATTCTTTTTTATATTTGCCTACGTTAATGAAGGAGATACGACGATTGAGAGATAAAATATTGATAGGATGCATATTGTGTCTGTTCTCTTTTATACCAAAGGGGACAGCCAATAATTATATAATGAATCCTTATACCCATCAGGAAATCTCTGCTGACTCCATTATAGAACGTGTGATGACTTTTGCACCTTTGTATGAAACGATAGTCAGTGATTATCGCGCGAACCTATATATAAAAGGTAAGATGGACATTCAGAAGAAGAATTTTATTCTCCGTTATGTACCTTCTATGTTTCGTTTGCAAAAGGGTGTTCGCGAATATCTGCTTGAAACATACAGTGACCTTCATTATACGGCTCCCAATATTTACGATCAGAAAGTAAAGGCTTCCCAGGGAACTGTGAGAGGAAACAGGGGATTGCCTGGATTGCTCGAGTACTTTAATGTAAATATCTACTCTTCTTCTTTATTGAATGATGAACGCTTATTGTCACCACTGGCCAAAAACGGACAGAAATACTATAAATACCGGATAGACAGCGTGATGGGAGATCCTAACAATCTGGATTATCGGGTTCGCTTTATCCCTCGCACTAAGAGCGATCAGTTGGTGGGTGGATATATGGTGGTCAGTAGTAACGTTTGGAGTGTTCGTGAAATTCGTTTTTCGGGGAGATCGGAACTGATAACATTTACCTGTTGGATTAAGATGGGAGATGTGGGCAAGAAAAATGAATTCCTGCCGGTGCGTTATGAAGTGGAAGCTCTTTTCAAATTCCTCGGAAATAAGGTGGACGGTAATTATACCGCCTCTTTAGATTATAAATCCATTGAATTGAAAGAAAAGAAGGTACGTAAGAAAGAAAAGAAGAACTATAACCTTTCAGAATCCTTCTCTTTGCAGTGTGATACGAATGCTTATAAGACGGATGCTTCTACCTTTGCCATCATGCGCCCCATCCCTTTGAGCGAAAGCGAGAAGAAACTATATTCCGACAATTTGCTTCGGCGTGACACGACAACGGTACAAAAGCAATCTAAGAGTCAGGCTTTCTGGGGAACGATGGGTGATTTGATGGTAGAAGATTATAAATTCAACTTGTCCAACATCGGAAGCGTGCGATTCTCTCCGTTTATCAATCCGCTCTTATTCAGTTATAGTGGAAGCAACGGTTTGTCTTATCGACAGGATTTCCGTTATAACCGTCTTTTCAGGGGGGATAAATTACTTCGCATTGTACCTAAACTCGGATACAACTTTACGCGTAAGGAATTCTACTGGTCATTGAATGCCGATTTTGAATACTGGCCGCAGAAACGGGGATTCTTCCGGTTGAATGTGGGTAACGGTAACCGTATTTATAGTAGTAAAGTGCTGGACGAACTGAAAGCCATGCCGGACAGTATCTTCAATTTCGATTTAATTCATCTTGATTATTTCAAGGACTTGTATTTCAACTTCCGTCATACCGTTGAAGTAGTCAACGGACTGGATATCGGTCTGGGTTTCTCTGCCCATAAAAGAACAGCGGTAGAGCCTTCCCGTTTTGTGATTACCGGTGACTATCCGATGCCACCCCCGGAATTTATGGATAAATTCAAGAACACTTATATCAGTTTTGCTCCCCGCATCCGGATAGAGTGGACTCCGGGACTCTATTATTATATGAACGGAAAACGAAAGATTAACCTCCATTCTTTATACCCGACTTTCTCGGTCGATTATGAACGGGGTATTAAAGGAGTGTTCAAGAGTACGGGCGAATATGAAAGAATAGAATTCGACCTTCAACATCAAATCCGGATGGGATTGATGCGTAACATTTATTATCGTTTCGGATTCGGAGCATTCACCAATCAGGATGAGTTGTATTTTGTGGACTTTGCCAATTTCTCCCGGCATAACCTTCCGATGGGCTGGAATGATGAAATCGGTGGCGTGTTTCAGGTGCTTGACTCACGTTGGTATAACTCCTCCCGCCGTTATGTACGGGGGCATTTCACCTATGAAGCTCCGTTTCTTATTCTCCGGCATCTGATGAAGTACACCCGTTATGTGCAGAATGAACGTATTTATATCAGTGCCCTCTCTATGCCGCACCTTCAGCCTTATCTGGAAGTAGGATATGGCATCGGTACGCATATTTTTGACGTAGGAGTTTTTGTGAGCAGCGAAAACTGGAAATTTGGAGGAATAGGCTGTAAGTTCACGTTTGAGTTGTTCAACCGATAGTTTTCTTCGTTCCGGTTGTTTTATCGAAAGATTTTACTTATCTTTGTATAAGAGAGGATGAGGGCAGAATTTAGCATCAAAGAGGTGTAGTCGCCTCATAAGCACAGGTATTTTCCTAGAAAATAAATTCTAAGGTATAAATACCTAAATTTATTTTAGTAAATAACTCATCCTCTCTTCTCTCTTTTTATATGCATATACAAAATGGACGGAATTTTAATAACGATCATTGTTATCACCGTTTTCCTGGTTTATAAGATGATTTCCTCAAGCAGGAAACAGGAGGGGTATAAAAGATGGAAAGCAACAAGCAGTGGTAAGGAAGAAAAAACTACTAAAGTAAAATGGGAACACGGAGCCTGGCTAAGGCATGCTTTGGGGGGAACTGTTCCGAGAGCGCAGTATGTTCAAAAGTTTGATGAAGCGGCTGTTGTTTGGTGCGCCAACTTGTTGGGAGTGGAAACGGCACGGTTGAAGGAAATTCTACGGGATGTTTCCGAACATTACCGGGAGTTCTGGATGAGAAAAAGAAAGGGAGGTTATCGGATGATTTCTGCTCCTGACAAAGAATTACAATCTATTCAAACCACTATTAATTCTCGAATATTATCATCTGTGACAATGATTTATCCGGCGGCAGTAGGTTTCCGGAGCGGTCATTCTGTGGTTGATAATGCCAGTCCCCATCTGGGAAAACGGTATATCTTGAAAATGGATATTCATGATTTTTTCTTTTCGATACGGAGCCGGAGGGTGAAAAAGACATTTGAGAAGATTGGTTATCCGGAAAATGTGTCTAAAGTATTGGGAGTGTTGTGCTGCTTGTACAGGCACTTGCCGCAGGGAGCGCCTACAAGTCCGGCGTTAAGCAATATCGTGGGGTATGAGATGGACAAGAAATTGGCTGCACTGGCAGCGGAATACGGACTGACTTATACCCGCTATGCCGATGACCTGACTTTTTCGGGAGATGTGTTTCCAAAAGAACAAATCATTCCCCGGATCAAACAGATCATCCGTGATGAGAAATTCGAACCGAATCATAAGAAGACCCGTTTTATCAATGAGTATGGCAGGAAGATTATTACAGGAGTATCTGTCTCTTCCGGTGCGAAACTGACAATCCCTAAAGCCAGAAAGAGAGAGATCCGGAAGAATGTCTATTTTATCCTGACGAAAGGCTTGGCGGAACATCAGCGCCGGATTGGCTCGAGTGACCCTGTTTATCTGAAACGGCTGATTGGAGAACTTTGTTATTGGCGGTCAATAGAACCGGACAATGCGTATGTATCCGATTCTATTAACCGTTTGAAATATTTGGAGAAAGGGTATTAATCTAATTGGCAATCGTTACCCGTTCATTTTCTATCTTGGCGTAATCCCTTTTCACAGCTTCGCGAATACCTCTTTGCATGGCAGCGTCTATGTTCGATCCCATACGGGCAAAGCCGAACTGTTGTGCGCATGCTTTTATCAAATCTGCCACAGGCAGGCTGATGGAGTCGGTCAATAGTTGCTGGATGGCATTGGCTATTTCTTCAGGTGGTATGTCTGTCGCTTCCCGGTCGGAAACCGGGCGATAGATGGAATAGGAAGCGCATTGCTCTTTGTCGTTCCAGCAGAAGACAAGTCCTTCGTATTCTGTGCGATAGATATTCAATGTGTCGAGTGCTGTTTCTATCTGTGCTTCTACCCGTGTTCCCAAGCGGCTGATTCCCCATTCGGACAGGATTTTCTTACAGAGCAGGGATTTACTGATTGGCGCCTCGCTTTCCATAATCTTCCGTATTTGGGAGAGGAGGATAGAGTAACTGTCCGTAAAGAAAAAGTCTTCCGGTGAATAACTGTATGGGGTAATCTTTGCAAACTTGTACTTTTGTTCTATCCGGTTTTGCGTAGAAAGAACGGAAGCAGCTTGCTTTTCAGGAGCAGCAGGCGATGCCTTGAGCACGAATGAAATATCATTGTTGGTTATCTGTGCTGTCGGTGCAGGTGTTGTCACTTCTGTCGGAGCAGAGTTGATTCCGGTTGCTGTCATTGAGCCGACCTTTGAACTCTTTTTCCGGGCGATAGCCTCTTGGATAGTTGCCATTACTTCGTCCGGCTTTTCCCACCAGTCCATTGTCCATATCCGGTAGATGTCCCATCCGAGTGCTTTCAATACATTGTTCTGCACAATTTCCCGGTCACGTGCGGTCTTGGTACGTTTGTAGTTTTTGCCGTCGCAGATAATACCTAACTGATAGTTAGAGGTATTTTCGGTGTCGACGATACCAATATCTATCTTGTATCCGGAGCAACCGATGTCTGTATGCACGGTGTAACCCAATGAGCGCAGTCTGTCGGCAATGATCGTTTCGATGGAGGCTGTTGCTTCCGACAGTTGTCTTGGCACACTGCTGATGGTGCTTCGGGTTCCCTTCTCCGCATATTCGAGGAAACGTTTTAGTCCGGCTACTCCGATAGAAGAAGTCCGGTTCAGGTCGATCATATCCGATCTTAGGGTGGAATAGATAATCATCTCATACCGTGCACGGGAAACGGCTACATTCAATCTTCTTTCGCCGCCTGCCCGGTTCAGTGGTCCGAAATTCATGCTGACGCGCCCTTCTGCATCCGGGCCATAGCCCACAGAGAAGAGAATAACATCGCGTTCGTCTCCCTGCACATTCTCCAGGTTCTTGATAAATAACGGTTCGTCGCATTCCAGCGCAAGAGTTTCCAGTTCGGGATAAAAGATAAAGAGGTCAGATAATAAGTCTTCTATCAAGGCTTGTTGGACAATGCTGAAAGTGACTACACCGATACTTTTCTTTCTTAATTCCTCGCTTCTCAATCTTCTGGCTATTTCGTCCACTACAGCTTGAGCTTCCGCCCGGTTCTGGCGCGACTTGCCTTTATCATAGTAACCGTTGATGTTGACTATCCTGACTTTCGATTCAATGTTGTCCGGTGAGGGGAAAGTCATCAGTTTGTTATCGTAATATTCGGAGTTGCTGAAAGCGATGAGGCTCTCATGTTTGCTTCGGTAGTGCCATAATAAATATTTGGAAGGGATAGACAGAGCAAGACAGTCGTCAAGGATACTCTCCAAATCTTCCATTTCAATGTTGTCTTCATCAATGGTGTTGACCGAGAAGAAACTGGTAGGAGGCATTTGTTTCGGGTCGCCTACGATAATGACGTTTTTACCCCGTGCAATGGCGCCCACCGCTTCATAAGTAGGCATCTGTGAGGCTTCATCAAAGACAATCAAATCAAATTTATCAGCATCCGTATCGATGAATTGAGCGACGGAAAGAGGACTCATCAGCATACACGGGCACATGCGCGACAACAAAGTGGGAATTTGGTCGAATAGCTTGCGAATAGATATGCCGCGGGCATTGTTGCGGATATTCTTTTGAAGGATACCCACTTCGGAACTTTGGATGGCTTCGTGAGTGAAAGACGGAATGTTGGAGGCCAACCGGGCAAATAATTCTCTTTGGGTCGTTTCTTCGAATTTGGCGGATATTTGTTTGTATTTAGCAATGATATCATTGAATATCTTACCGTTGAATAATTCCAAAGTCGGCTCTTTGGCAATGATATACCGGATAGCCGCCTGATAGAAACTCTTGCGGAAGCTGTCTGTAAGTTGGCTGGTAGGAATATTCTTTTCTTTATATTCCGTCGCGATAAATCCTATTCCCAGACTATGCAGGGTTTGGTAGGCTTGTAGCCACTGATACCAGTCCTTGAGCTTGTCGAGGTTCTCTTTCCAGGTTCGGGCTTTTGACAAGGCAATCGTTATCCAGTCGGCTGAATCGGTATAAAGTTCTTCGATCGAGATACCCAGCATGCCGGACAATTTCTTTTCGGTGGCTGTGAGTGTATCTGCGAGCTGATACAGTTCATTGAAAGAATGAGCATGGATGTCTCTGAATGTTTGAATTCCTTCTGTGAGTTGTACGGACAAATTCTGCTTGATTTGCGAAACTTTGGCAATGTCTTTTGCGTAGTTCAACAAATGCGAATGAAGGGAAGTCATGTCGTCGATTATCTGCTCAATGGTGTTCCAATCCTCGTTCTTGCCGGGGCGTCCGAATAGGGAGGGAAGTTGCCCGATGTATTTCCGGACGGCTTCTGCTTCTTCCTGATACCGGATAATGCGGTGGAGCAGAGGTTTGATGTCTTCTGTTTCAATCGTTTTTAAAGCATATACGTTGATTGCCTTTCTGATTTTCCGTTGTCCGAAATATCTGGGAAGGAACCATTGATCGGATACCCGGTTCCATTCGGCTAACATCTGCTTTGCGTTGATGGACAGGATTTCTTGGGTGAATCCGGTTTCTATCTCTTTCCTTTGTTCATCCCGTTTCCGTCCGTGAACCACTACTTCCCGGTATTCATTCAGTGTTTCGTTGAGCAATGGCAAAGTCAGCAATCCGGGAGTCAGTTCCGGAATGTCGAGTATTCTCCGGATGATGTGGGAGATTGTCTGGAAATCCTTGCGTGTAGGGTGTATATCCGTATCTTTTAGAAGTATGGAGAATACATCCAGCTTCTGCCGGATGGTGGTCAACAGGTCGATAAATCCGGTGAGCAGTTGGGAGGATCCCTCCTTAACGGCTGATGAATATTCGGTAATCGAGATACCGGTTAATGGATGCTGGTAAGGATGTCCACACGCATTGGCCGTCCGGACTAGCAGCTCGATGGCATCTTCCCATTGGGCAAATGTGTCTTTATCTAATGTATCCAGATAAGCTTGTGGAATATCAAAACAAGATTCGACGTCCACGGATTGATAATGAATAATGGCGTCGTATAATGAAACTCCGAACGGGTATTCTTTATGCAGGGCTTCGATATATTGATTCAATTCCGCCCGTAAATTCAGCAGGCGTTCCGCTTCCTTTCTGAATTCTTCGGGAGGTGTCTGTCTGATAATTTCCGTAGTTTCTTTCAGTTGCGAGATAACGGCGGATTTCTTTGTTTTGTTGGAATGAATTTCCAGACAGAACGGAGCCAGGCCGATAGCTGCCAGCCTGTTTTGCACAACGGAGAGGGCAGCCATCTTTTCCGCTACAAATAAAACACGTTTTCCTTTGTAAAGCGCGTTGGCGATGATATTGGTAATCGTTTGCGATTTTCCTGTTCCCGGAGGGCCGTGCAGGATGAAAGTCTTGTCGTGTACGGCTTCGTAGATGGCTTCCAGTTGCGAAGAATCGGCGATGATGGGTAATACAATATCTGCGGGCGACACTTGTTTGTCCATATCCGCTGCATCTATTTCCTCTGTGGCGGCTTCCCATTCTATCTTTCCGTTGATGAGGCTGGACACAATCTTGTTCTGAATCAGTTTGTTGGCATTGTTGTGAATGTCATTCCACATGATGAACTTGTTGAAAGAGAAGATACCCAGAATCGCTTGCTCTTCCACGTCCCATTTACGCTGGTTCTTAATGCTGTTGCGGATAATGGAATAAATCAGCTTGACGTTTACGCCGCTTTCGTCGGTAGGCAACGGGTCCAATCCTGATATGGCGATTCCGAAGTTTTGGCGAAGCATTTCCAATAAGGTGATGTTCATCATTGTTTCTTCTTCCCGGGAACGGATTACGTAACCTTTGGCTGCCGATTTACGGATAATTTCAACCGGTAATAGCAAGATAGGGGCATAGCGGGGACGTTCGCTGGAAGGTGTCTCATACCATTTCAAAAGTCCGAGAGCCAGATAGAGCGTGTTGGCTCCATTTTCTTCGATAGAAGTACGCGAAGAGCGGTATAAGTGAGTCAGTGCCTTACCTAAATCGTTTTCGGGCAGATAGAAACGTAACCTTTTCTGTGAAAGTTCCGAGTTGATGAAACCAACCATGGGATCAGACTCCGGTATGGAGGAATAAATCCCGAAGTCCATCGCCGGACTTTCCCAATCGGCAGGGCGGTGAAGAATGCGGAATTCTTCTCCGTCGGCCAATGCATCTTCCAGACAGGATAGATTAGCCGGGATGAGTTGGAGCGTGTTTTTGGTAATCCGGATATTCAGCAGATTGTTGCGCAGGCTTAAATCCAGCAACCGTCTTTCCCATAACAGCTGTTTGGTAATCACGGCCTGGGTTTCATTGCCCGATAAATCATACGGATTGATACTTTGCGGAGTGGCATGAACGGCACTTCTTTGAATGTCGGTCTCCTTTTCTTCTACTTCCCATACCTGCCCGTGCAGAATGCGCTGGGGGATGGGGCGGATGCCCGAATGTCTCGCTCTTTTCACATCTATGGCAAGAATGAAACTGTTTCCATCCGTCAGCTTTCCGTTCGCTTTCTTCACTGCATCGTCGAAATCGGACGAATGTCCCATGTTCATGCAGGTCGTTTCAACTAAAGTAATGTCGTATATTCCTTCGGCAGTCCGTTTGGTTAACAGGGAAACATCGTCAATGGTAGGATCCGGGAAAGTCTCCGGCACTAGCCAGGCTCCAGCAAAAGCATGCCCTTGAGTGATGATAATGAGAGCATTCAGCCCGATTGCTTCCAGACAGGAAGCATAGAGCAAGGCCATATCCAGACAGGTTCCCAGTTTTTGTGCCATCACGGAGTCGGCTAGCCGTACACGTTGCCCATATTCCTCGAAGCTGGCGGGGATGGTGCTGTATATAATCTGTTGTTCCGTGATAGCCGTGTAGATGGCGGCCATCTGTTTCCTTACCCGGTCCGGAGTGCGGCTTTGATATTCGTCGAGGGACGGATTGTCAGTCCATTGTCCCAGGATGGAAGCGGCTCTCTTGATGATCGGCACAATGGCTGTATGATTGGGGGTGATGAAAGCGGCCAGCATTTCGGGCAATACATTGAGCCCTCCCCATTGGTCGTATGCCAGAATGTCGATAGGGTAGGTTTGGCAGAATACGGATTCTGCTTCGGAAGTAATTTCAATTTTCAGATTGCCGGATAAACGTTCGGTCAGCTGTGTGAAATAGTTGGCGGACAAAGTAAGATTGAATGACGACAGGCATATCGATTCATTGGGCGGAATCTGTGCCACAGCTATCGGAGCAGCGTTTCCGAAAGTCGGTTCTGTCGTGATTTGTACCTGAATGTCCTTCAGCGGGGCAGGCGTTGTATTCTCAATAGAAAGCTGATGAATGATTGATGCACCGTTTTGTTGTATCGCAAAATTAATAAGCGGTAAATAGTCGCATTGCACCTTGACTTTGTCCAATCTCTCGTCCATGGCAAAAACTGTATAAATTAAAGATTGCAATATTACAAAAAATACGGATATAATTCTCTTTTCTTCTGCCATTCTTTTGTCAATCAAGAAAATATTCCTACCTTTGCGCCCGATTTATAGATAATATAATGTCTTATTTAATTAAAGTATTAAACAATTTATTTATTAATGGAAAACTTAAAGAACGTAGCTCCTATTGAAGATTTCAACTGGGATGCTTATGAAAATGGCGAAACAGTAACCAACGTTAGCCACGATGAACTGGAAAAAGCTTACGACGGTACGCTTAACAAAGTGAACGACCGTGAGGTTGTTGACGGAACCGTAATCGCAATGAACAAGCGTGAAGTAGTTGTGAACATCGGTTACAAATCAGACGGTATCATCCCATTGAATGAGTTCCGTTACAATCCGGATCTGAAGATCGGTGATACAGTAGAAGTATACATCGAAAATCAGGAAGACAAAAAAGGACAGCTCGTTCTGTCACACAGAAAAGCCCGCGCTACTCGTTCTTGGGATCGCGTTAACGCTGCTCTGGAAAATGAAGAAATTATCAAGGGTTACATCAAGTGCCGCACTAAGGGTGGTATGATCGTAGACGTATTCGGAATCGAAGCATTCTTGCCGGGTTCTCAGATCGACGTTAAACCGATCCGCGACTATGATGTATTCGTTGGCAAAACAATGGAATTCAAAGTGGTTAAAATCAACCAGGAATTCAAAAACGTTGTTGTATCTCACAAGGCTCTTATCGAAGCTGAACTGGAACAACAGAAGAAAGAAATTATCGGTAAACTTGAAAAAGGACAGGTTCTTGAAGGAACTGTTAAAAATATCACATCTTACGGTGTATTCATCGACCTTGGTGGCGTAGACGGTTTGATCCACATCACTGACCTTTCTTGGGGACGTGTTAGCGATCCGAAAGAAGTGGTTGAACTGGATCAGAAGCTCAACGTTGTTATCCTTGACTTCGATGACGAAAAGAAACGTATCGCTCTTGGTTTGAAACAACTGACTCCGCACCCATGGGATGCTCTTGACACTGACTTGAAGGTAGGTGACAAGGTGAAAGGTAAAGTGGTTGTTATGGCTGACTACGGTGCATTCATCGAAATCGCTCCGGGCGTAGAAGGTTTGATCCACGTTTCAGAAATGTCTTGGAGCCAACACCTGCGTTCTGCACAAGATTTCATGAAGGTAGGTGACGAAGTAGAAGCTGTTGTGCTGACACTTGACCGCGAAGAACGTAAGATGTCTTTGGGTATCAAACAACTGAAACAAGATCCATGGGAAACTATCGAAGAAAAGTATCCTGTAGGTTCTAAGCATACTGCAAAAGTTCGTAACTTCACTAACTTCGGTGTATTCGTAGAAATCGAAGAAGGTGTTGACGGCTTGATCCACATCTCTGACCTTTCTTGGACTAAGAAAGTAAAACACCCATCAGAATTTACTCAGATTGGTGCTGACATCGAAGTTCAGGTATTGGAAATCGACAAAGAAAACCGTCGTTTGAGCCTTGGCCACAAACAACTCGAAGAAAATCCTTGGGATGTATTCGAAACTGTGTTCACCGTAGGTTCTGTACACGAAGGTACAATCATCGAAATGTTGGATAAGGGTGCTGTTGTAGCTCTTCCTTACGGTGTAGAAGGTTTCGCAACTCCGAAACACCTTGTAAAAGAAGACGGCTCACAAGCACAGTTGGATGAGAAACTTGAATTCAAAGTGATCGAGTTCAACAAAGACGCTAAGAGAATCATCCTGTCTCACAGCCGTATCTTCGAAGATGTAGCTAAGGCTGAAGAAAGAGCAGAAAAGAAAGCTGCTTCTGGTGCTAAGAAGTCATCTTCTAGCAACAAGAGAGAAGATTCTCCGATGATCCAGAACCAGGCTGCTTCAACTACGCTGGGCGATATCGACGCTCTTGCTGCATTGAAAGAACAGTTGGAAGGAAAGAAATAATCTGAATAGAATATTTTCCAATGAAAGGCGCTCCCGATATCGGGGCGCCTTTTTTAATTCACCACAGAGGACACGGAGGACGCAGAGGGTAGGGAGGATATAGAGGACAGGGAAGGATATGGAGAATACAGAGGATGTGAAGGATTGATTTAACAAACTAACGATGGTGATATATTTATATAAACTTATCCTCTGCGTCCTCCGTGTCCTCTGTGGTGAATAGAAAAAAAGTTTCTTCCTTTGCAAGATTAAATGTGAAATGTCCTATCTTTGCATACCATGGAAAAATTCGAGTTACATATATTGGGATGCGGCTCCGCTTTGCCTACCACGCGACATTTTGCGACCTCTCAAGTCGTGAATTTGCGTGAAAAGCTTTTTATGATTGATTGTGGTGAAGGGGCACAGATGCAGTTGCGCCGTTCCCGACTGAAATTTTCCCGGTTGAACCATATCTTTATCTCTCATTTACATGGTGACCACTGTTTCGGATTACTGGGATTGATCTCTACATTTGGATTATTGGGGAGGACTGCCGATTTGCATATCCATTCTCCACGGGGATTAGAAGAACTGTTTGCACCGATGCTCGCTTTCTTTTGCAAGACTCTGACCTACAAAGTGTTCTTTCACGAATTCGAAACGAAGGAGCCGATGCTCATTTACGATGACCGCTCCGTGACTGTGACGACGATTCCCCTGAAACACCGTATTCCCTGTTGTGGTTTCCTTTTTGAAGAAAAACAGCGTCCTAATCATATCATCAGAGACATGGTAGACTTTTATAAAGTCCCGGTCTATGAACTGAACCGCATCAAGAACGGAGCGGATTTTGTAACTCCCGAAGGAGAAGTAATACCCAATTTACGTTTAACCCGCCCTTCGGCTCCGGCGCGTAAATATGCTTATTGTTCCGATACAATCTATCGTCCGTCCCTTGCTGAACAAATTAAAAATGTAGATTTGCTTTTCCATGAGGCCACCTTTGCACAGACCGAGCGGGCACGCGCCAAGGAAACTTATCATACCACTGCTGCACAAGCTGCGCAACTTGCTTTGGATGCCAATGTGAGACAACTGGTGATCGGACATTTTTCCGCCCGTTATGAAGATGAATCTGTCTTACTTCATGAAGCGTCCGCCATTTTCCCACAAACCATTTTAGCGAAAGAAAATTTGTGTATTGACGTTGATGGAGGGACTGTCTATGAAAAGTAGTAGACTGCTCTGGGGAGTAATCATCCTGCTCTTCGGTTGCCTGGCAGCCTGTAAAAAAGAGAAACCTCAATCTCCGATACCGGATTCTTTGTCTTCCCTCCGGGAACTGTTTCATCCTGCTTATCAAATAAATGCAGACAGCATTCATCAGATGATTCGTATTGGTCTGAACGAAAATCCGGTAACTCCCTGGGATTCGGTTTTGCTGGCGCATTATCAGGAAAAGGATGAATTCTTTTGGCTGAACGATTCTCTCATATCCGATAAACCTGCCGTACAGGTAGCGGACTCGATGTTATTCTGGTTAGGAAACATTTCACAACATGGAGTTAATCCGAATCTGTATCCTGTTGATAGCATCCGTGAGGAATTGCAGCAGATACGAACCTTGAAGCTGCGCGAAGGGAAGACGATGAACCGTCTGCTGGCAGACGTGGAATATCAGTTGACAGCCGCCTATCTTTCGTATGTGTGTCAATTGAAATTCGGATTCCTGCCTGCGGAGCGCAGATGGAATGATTCGATCAACCGTATTCCTTTGAAACAATGTGATGTGAAGTTTGCAATGGCCGCTCTCGACTCTTTGCGTGCAAATCCTAACGCCGCTTTTCGTCGGGCGCAACCCTCTTCTCCGCTTTATCATAAGATGCAGGAAGAACTGGTTCGTGTGAATGGCTGGGGAGCGACAGATACTACGGATTATTATCGCGACCGCCTATTGGTAAACATGGAGCGGGCACGTTGGCAGTATGCATTGGATAAAGGACGGAAATATGTGATAGCCAATGTGGCGGCATTTATGTTGCAGGCCGTCAACGAAGAAACGGATTCTATCCTGGAGATGCGTATTTGTGTGGGGAGTGTGAAGAATAAAACTCCTCTGTTGTCAAGCAGGATTTATTATATGGAACTGAATCCCTATTGGAATGTGCCTCAAAGCATTATCCGCAAAGAGATTATCCCTACTTACCGCAGAGATACGACGTATTTTACCCGTAACCGCATGAAGGTGTACGATAAGAATGGACTCCAGGTAGATCCTCACAGTATTAAATGGGCGAAGTATATAGGGAAGGGCGTACCTTATACGGTGAAACAGGATAATAAAACGGGAAATTCTCTGGGACGTATCATCTTCCGTTTTCCCAATCCTCATTCCGTATATCTGCATGATACTCCGTCACGGTGGGCTTTTACACGGAATAATCGTGCGGTGAGCCACGGTTGCGTCCGTCTTCAAAAAGCACTCGACTTCGCGTTCTTCCTGTTGAAAGAGCCGGATGAATTGTTGGAAGACCGTATTCGTATTGCAATGGATATCAAGCCGGTGAGTGAAGAAGGAAAGAAGCTGCCCATCAGTGCGGCTTATCGTGAATTGAAACATTATAGTTTGGAACAATATATACCTTTATTTATAGATTATCAGACGGTTTATCTGTCTGCCGATAATAATTTGAGGTATTGTGAGGACATTTATAAATATGATCCGTCCTTACTAGAGGCGATGAATAACCTGAATTTGAAACCATAAATAAACATACAGATACGAGAGATTATGATCCCTTATAACGAACGCGAAGTTCTGAAACTCCTTCAGGAGGAGAGTACACAGCGGAAAGGATTTGAAATGATTGTGGGGCAGTATAGCGAGCAATTGTATTGGCAAATCCGCCGGATGGTACTGTCGCATGAGGATGCGAACGATCTCCTGCAAAACACTTTCATCAAGGCATGGACGAATATCGATTATTTCCGTGCCGAGGCGAAGCTGTCGACCTGGCTCTATCGCATCGCGCTGAATGAGTGTCTTACCTTTCTGAATAAGCAGCGTGCCATGACTACCGTGGATATTGACGATCCCGAAGCAGTAGTTGTGCAAAAGCTGGAAAGTGACGCCTACTTCTCGGGCGACAAGATACAGATGTGCTTGCAAAAAGCCTTGCAGACTTTGCCCGAAAAGCAGCGTATGGTGTTCAACCTGAAATACTATCAGGAAATGAAGTACGAAGAGATGTCGGAAATCTTCGGCACGTCGGTCGGTGCATTGAAAGCATCTTATCATCATGCGGTGAAGAAAATTGAGAAGTTTTTAGAAGAAATAGATTAAACCTTTTAAATGAGACACTGTCTAATGAAAAGAGAGGAGAAAAACGTATGAAAGAAGAAGATATTTTATTGAAGAAGCTTGGAAAGGAAAATTCCTTCAAAGTGCCCGATGGTTACTTTGAGAACCTGACTTCGGAGGTAATGAATAAACTTCCTGAAAAAGAGAAAGTTGCTTTTAAGGAAGAGCCTGGCAGCACATGGACAAGACTGAAACCATTGCTCTATATGGCAGCTATGTTTGTAGGGGCGGCCTTGATTATCCGGGTGGCGTCAACAGACCATAAACCTGCTACAGCAGATGATGTAGCGGTGACAGAAGTGGATACTGAAGTAGTCGTATCTGACGAAATGATTGATGTAGCAGTGGATCGTGCCATGCTGGATGATTATTCGTTATATGTTTATTTGAGTGACGCAAGTGTAGAATGATTTATAAAAACTGATTGAATACAGAAAATGAGAAAACTTATCGCATGGATCGTTTTGTTATGTGGCTTTATGCCTGTTCTTTGGGCTGCTGATGGATGTGATCAGCACTTATCCCGGGAGGAGTTCAGGGCAAAACAAAAAGCTTTCATTATCGAACAGGCTGGATTGAATAAAGAAGAAGCAGCCAAGTTCTTTCCCGTTTATTTTGAACTCCAGGATAAAAAGAAGAAACTGAATGATGAGTCATGGGATTTGATGCGCAAAGGCAAGGATGATAAAACGACGGAAGCTCAATATGCAGAAATCAACGAGAAAGTAGCCAACAACCGTATTGCTGCCGACCAGCTTGATAAAACTTATTTGGGTAAGTTTAAAAAGATTCTTTCAAGCAAGAAGATTTTTCTCGTGCAACGTGCAGAGATGCGTTTTCACCGCGAAATGATAAAAGGTATGAATCGTAGCAAAGACAAGGGAGACGATTCAAAGAAGAAATAAAGAAAAACAGAGCGTCTGATTCGTATGAACAGACGCTCTATTTGAGTAAAATGAAGGCTCTATTCCCACCGGATAGAGCCTCTGTTTTTTTATGCCGGTAAGGAAGTTACAGTCCTTTTTTCTTTGCTTCATTCCAAATGGCATCCATCTCTTCGAGAGACATATCTTTCAGACTTTTTCCTTCCTTGATGGTGTGCTCTTCCAGATAATTGAAACGGCGGATAAACTTCTGGTTGGTAAGTTCCAGTGCATTATCGGGGTTGATTTTATAAAGGCGTGCCGCATTGATGAGGCTGAACATCACGTCGCCGAATTCAGCTTCTGCCTTCTCTTTATCCATGTTGGCCACTTCTTCCTGAAACTCACCTATTTCTTCTTTCACTTTATCCCAAACCTGTTCCCGTTCTTCCCAGTCGAAGCCTACATTGCGGGCTTTGTCCTGAATACGGTAAGCCTTGATAAGCGAGGGCAGGGCAGCGGGCACACCGCTCAATACACTCTTGTTTCCATCTTTCTCTTTGAGTTTCAACTGTTCCCAATTCTCGGAAACTTGTCCGGCTGTCTCTGCTTTCACCTCTCCGAACACATGCGGATGGCGGAAAATCAGCTTATCGCACAACTTGTCGCAAACATCTTTGATGTCAAAATCTCCTGTTTCAGAGCCTATCTTGGCATAGAAAGCGACGTGCAATAATACGTCTCCCAATTCTTTGCAGATCTCTTTCTTGTCATCCCTCATCAGGGCATCACAAAGTTCGTAAGTCTCTTCTATGGTGTTGGGACGCAGACTTTCATTCGTCTGTTTACGGTCCCAGGGACATTTAACACGCAGTTCGTCGAGAATGTCCAGGAAGCGTCCGAAGGCTTCCATCTGTTCTTGTCTGGTATGTGACATAAATCTATCTATTTAATTCATTTTTTTCCATTCCTGGTAAGAAATCAACAACCCTACTACTTCCGAGTAATTCTGGCGTCCGCTTTCTATCTTGTTTCCTTTCAGGTAAAGATCGTATATCCAATCCTGTACGGCTCCCACTACCGGGCTATACTTGGCAGCCCAATAGGCTTGATTATTCTTGGCTAATTCAATAATTTCCGGTCGGATGCGTTGAAAGAGTTTTGCATATTCTTCTTCTGAAAGTAATCTTTTTGCATTCCCCAATACATGCCCCAGTACAGAGAAATATCCGGAGAAACGGATACCCATCGCCTGTGAACGGGTGCAAACCTGATAAGCATAGAAATTGGCTTCCGCTTCGCTGGTGATACCTAACAGGTGGGCTAGTTCATGAGCATAAGTGGCGGGGTAGTTGGTGGGAAGCAAATCTCCGTTAAGGGTGAATTCGCAGAAGAAAGGCCCCATGCTACCGGTTACTCCTACCATGGAAATGAATGGAGTAAACAACATGGTCTTTACTCTCGGATGATCGTGAGGAGGTCGGTGTACGCCCAGACTATCACTTAACTGATTATAGATTCGTACGGTTTCTTCCTGTATCAAATCCTGGTTGATACTATTTACAGGGGTGTACGAACGATTTAATTGGGTGATATAGTCGTCAACGAACTCCTGAAAATTTTCGGGAGTGTAGGCTGTATACGGGATTTCGGTTCGTTGGTAAAAGTTCTTTTGAGAATAATTCAGTCCCCAAGCCAGATAGAACCATACATAAATCCACAACAGATATTCGCCGTCACGCAATAAAATTTTCTTCCAAGGCAACTTTTTACGGAGCCGGGCATAAATAGGGTAAATAATCACGCCTGCGATACTAAGGAAGATAAATAAGTCTCCTATCGCAAAAGGAAATAAATTGGAAAAAAACGACAAAACGTAAGAGATAAAAGGATAGATTGTTTGCGAATAGATTGTTGCCAGGGCAGGAATCCATTGCGTTAGCCACACCAGGATTAAGATTGCTCCTAAGGCTAAATATCTTATATTTGGCTTCTTTTTCATCATTTGTCTAATATCAGTCAACAAAAATATGCATTAAATAGACGTCGCGCGAAAAAATACCTCTATATTTGCAAAAAATCTGTTAACAATGGCTTTATAACTTCTGTAATAGGGAAAGTCATTCAACATAAACCGGATAGAAGATGGCTACATCAGAAGAAATTGAAAAGTATTGCCGGAATTGCGTATCACGTGATTTCGTGAATGGTAAAGGTCTTGTTTGTAAGCGTACCAGAGAACTTCCTGCTTTTGAAGAAGAATGTGAAAGTTTTGAGAAAGATGAAGAGCTGGAAAGATTAGCCCCTCCCAAGCCGGAAGACTTCCCGGTATCTATGACAGAAGAAGAAATGCTTGCCGAAGAGAATCTCTCCAAAGGAGTGCTGTACGCAGTCGCTGCCTGTATTGTGGGTGCGGTGGCATGGGGACTGATATCTGTTTCTACGGGTCGCCAGATTGGATTTATGCCCATTGCTATCGGGCTTATGGTGGGTTTTTCTATGCGGAAAGGGAAAGGAATACGTCCCATTTTTGGAATTATCGGTGCGGCATTAGCCCTGGTTAGTTGCATCTTGGGAGATTTCTTATCTATTATAGGGTATATTTCCCAAAGTTATGATATGGGCTATTTTGAAGTCCTGACAAGTGCAGACTATGGGGAAATATTTTCTGTTATGTTGAAAAATATGATGTCAATGACTGCTTTTTTCTACGGATTCGCTCTTTATGAGGGATATAAATACTCTTTCCGTGCACAGAAACGCCCCGAGGGTGGCAAGATTTGAATTTAAATTATTAATTTTGCACCCGTTATTTTAGAATATACATTATCATATATACATAAAACAATATGGAATTAGCAAGTAAGTACAATCCCGCTGACGTGGAGGGAAAATGGTACCAGTATTGGCTGGACCATCATTTATTCAGTTCGAAACCCGATGGCCGTGAACCTTACACCATCGTCATTCCACCCCCAAACGTCACCGGTGTGTTGCACATGGGACACATGCTTAATAATACCATTCAGGATATTTTGGTTCGTCGTGCCCGTATGGAAGGCAAGAATGCCTGCTGGGTACCGGGAACTGACCACGCCTCTATCGCTACCGAAGCAAAAGTTGTAAACCGACTTGCTGCTCAAGGCATTAAGAAAACCGACTTGACCCGTGACGAGTTTCTGAAACACGCTTGGGATTGGACAGATGAGCACGGTGGTATTATCCTGAAACAACTCCGTAAACTCGGTGCATCCTGCGACTGGGAACGTACGGCTTTCACTATGGATGAGAAACGTAGCGAAAGCGTAATCAAAGTGTTTGTAGACCTGTTCGAAAAAGGACTGATCTATCGCGGCGTCCGTATGGTAAACTGGGACCCGAAAGCATTGACCGCTCTTTCTGACGAGGAAGTGATCTACAAAGAAGAGCACGGAAAATTATATTATCTCCGCTATAAAGTAGAAGGTGACCCGGAAGGACGCTATGCCGTAGTGGCAACTACCCGCCCTGAAACAATCATGGGTGACACAGCGATGTGTATCAATCCAAACGACCCGAAAAACGAATGGCTGAAAGGCAAGAAAGTGATCGTTCCGCTGGTAAACCGCGCCATCCCTGTGATTGAAGATGATTATGTAGACATCGAATTTGGTACAGGTTGCCTGAAAGTGACTCCGGCTCATGACGTAAACGACTATATGCTGGGCGAAAAGTACAACCTGCCTAGCATTGATATCTTCAACGATAACGGTACATTGAGCGAAGCTGCCGGTATGTATATCGGCATGGATCGTTTCGACGTTCGTAAACAGATAGAGAAAGACCTCGAAGCTGCCGGACTGCTGGACAAGACAGAAGCCTATACAAATAAGGTAGGTTACTCGGAACGTACCAACGTAGTGATCGAACCGAAACTATCTATGCAATGGTTCCTCAAGATGCAGCATTTTGCAGACATGGCATTGCCTCCGGTAATGAACGATGAACTGAAGTTCTATCCTGCAAAATACAAGAATACCTACCGTCACTGGATGGAGAACATCAAAGACTGGTGTATCAGCCGTCAGTTGTGGTGGGGACATCGCATTCCTGCTTACTTCCTCCCGGAGGGCGGTTATGTGGTAGCTGCTACAGCAGAAGAAGCATTGGCAAAAGTGAAAGAGAAAACCGGCAATGCCGCCTTGACAATCGAAGATCTCCGTCAGGATGAAGACTGTCTGGATACCTGGTTCTCTTCCTGGTTGTGGCCTATCTCTTTGTTCGATGGAATCAACAATCCGGGTAACGAAGAAATCAACTATTACTATCCTACCAGCGACCTTGTGACAGGACCGGATATTATCTTCTTCTGGGTAGCCCGTATGATTATGGCAGGCTACGAGTACGAAGGACAGATGCCGTTTAAGAACGTTTACTTCACAGGAATCGTTCGTGATAAACTGGGACGTAAAATGTCCAAGTCACTCGGTAATTCTCCCGACCCATTGGAGTTGATCGAGAAATACGGAGCCGATGGAGTACGTATGGGTATGATGCTTTCTGCTCCTGCCGGAAATGATATTCTTTTCGATGACGCACTTTGCGAACAGGGACGTAACTTCTGCAACAAGATATGGAATGCTTTCCGTCTGATTAAGGGCTGGACAAATGCCAAAGGTACTATTGAGATCCCTACCGATGCGCATCTGGCAGTTCAGTGGTTTGACCAAAGACTGGATGCGGCAGCTGTTGAAGTGGCCGATCTCTTCTCCAAATATCGTTTGAGCGAAGCGTTGATGCTGGTTTACAAACTGTTCTGGGATGAATTCTCTTCTTGGCTGTTGGAAATCGTGAAACCTGCTTATGGACAGCCAGTTAATGGCTTTATTTATAGTATGGTTCTTAGCTCTTTCGAGCGTCTGCTTGAATTGCTGCATCCTTTTATGCCATTTATCACAGAAGAATTGTGGCAACAATTGCGTGAGCGTGAACCGGGTGAAAGTCTGATGGTTACTCAACTGTTTGAACCGGTTGGAGCAAATGAACAGTTTCTGGCAGATTTTGAAGTAGCTAAGGAAATCATCAGTAATGTCCGTAGCATCCGTTTGCAGAAGAACATTGCTCTGAAAGAAGAACTCGAATTGCAGGTTGTAGGCACTCATCCGGTAGAGAAATTGAATCCGGTGATTATCAAGATGTGTAACCTGTCTTCCGTAACAGTGGTAGAAAGCAAATCAGAAGGTGCTTCTTCTTTCATGATAGGAACGACCGAATTTGCCGTGCCATTGGGTAATATGATTGACGTGGAAGCCGAAATCGCCCGTATGGAAGCCGAATTGAAGCATAAAGAAGGATTCTTGCAGGGAGTGATGAAGAAACTTAGCAACGAGAAATTCGTCAATAATGCTCCGGCTGCCGTTCTTGAACTGGAACGTAAGAAGCAAGCCGATGCAGAGAGCATCATTAATTCTTTGAAAGAAAGTATTGCGGCTTTGAAGAAATCATAATCCTTTGATACTTAATTTTATATAATAAAGGGCATCTCAATTCGTTTTGGGATGCCTTTTTTTTGCACTAAAGAAATTAATACTATCTTTGCTTCCGCTATTTATAGAATACCACAAATGAAACAATCGTTACGGATCATTCCATTCCTCCTTGGATTATTCCTTTTTATTGAAGGATTCTTATCACCTGCGTCAGCCCGAACCGAAAATACAAATAAAGAAGTACTGGTTTTAAACTCAATTAATTTCAATCTGCCCTGGGCTAAAAACTTTTATTGGTGTCTTCATGATGCTCTTCAGAAACAAGGTATATCGGTCAAAGCGGAGTCGCTTTCTGTAGCTGCTTTGGAGAATGAGGTGGAAGTGAATGCTCTGATTATTCATTTGCGCCAGAAATATCCAACTCCTCCCACTGCGGTTGTGCTGATTGGAGATCCGGGATGGATGGTTTGCCGTGAGTTATTTGATGATGTATGGAAAGAGGTCCCGGTAATTGTGACAAATGCCCGCGATTATTTACCTGCTTCTCTTGAGGTCTTATTATCTCACGCCCCGTTGACGGAAGCCAATACAGTTTCGGGTGATGAATGGAGGCGGGGATATAATATAACCATTTTGAAGCAACATTATTATGTAAAGGAGACGATCGGCTTAATTAATAAACTGATACCTGATATGGAATGTCTGGCGTTTATCTCCGATGATAGGTATATCAGTGAGGAAACTCGCCGAGATGTAAAGGAAGCTGTAGAAGAGAACTTCCCGGATTTGCATTTGGATTTACTTTCCACCACTCAATTATCTACGGAAATGTTGCTGGATACTTTACGTGGTTATAAACCGAATACGGGAATCATCTATTATTCATGGTTTGAGTCACATAACAAAAATGACAATAACTATCTTTTCGATCATATTCAGGAGGTGATTGTCAATTTTACTCCATCTCCATTATTTTTGCTTTCTCCCGAAGACTTGTCGAACAATACTTTTGCTGGGGGGTATTACGTTTCGACAGAATCGTTCTGTAAATCTTTGTTGGAAATACTCGGTCGTGTATTGGATGGAGAGCAAGCACGTAATATTCCCGGTGGGGTAGGAGGACAGGGAAGTGCCAATCTCTGCTATCAGGTGTTGAAATCCCACAATATACCTTCGTCCCGCTATCCGGACGATGCGGTTTATGTCAATGAACCCAAAACTTTTTTCCAACAGTATTATATTCAAATTCTTTCTTGCTCTTTCTTTTTATTGATATTGATTGTTGCTATCATATATTATATCAGTATTCTTCGGAAAGCATATAGTCGTTTGCATGAAGCAATGGAAAAAGCGGAACAGGCCAATCAATTGAAATCTGCATTCCTGGCTAATATGAGTCATGAGATACGTACGCCCTTGAATGCCATTGTAGGATTCTCCAATATGCTTCCTCATGTCGAAAACCGTGAAGAAATGTCCGAATATGCAGACCTCATTGAAACAAATACGGATTTGTTGCTCCAGTTGATTAATGATATTCTGGATTTGTCGAAGATTGAAGCCGGTACATTCGATTTCTATCCTGCCTTGATTGATGTGAATCAGACGCTTGAAGAAATCGAGCAGAGTATGCAGCTACGTCTGCGACACAATAATGTGACTTTCACATTTGTGGAGAGACTGCCCGAATGTACATTATATACGGATAAGAACCGTTTGATTCAGTTACTTACCAATTTCATTGTTAATGCCATCAAATTTACAGAAGTGGGTACCATTCGTATGGGGTATCGTCTGCTAGGCTCCGAAACGATTTATTTTTATGTGTCGGATACTGGCTGTGGAATGTCTTCTGAACAGTGTATTCATGTCTTCGAACGGTTTGTGAAGTACAATTCCTTTGTGCAAGGTACCGGACTGGGACTTTCTATCTGCCATACGATTGTAGACCGCCTGGGAGGGAAAATAGGAGTGGAGTCGAAAGAGAACAAAGGATCTACTTTCTGGTTTACCTTACCTTATCGGCAGAATTAATGCTTTACTTCTCTCCAATCTATCAGTAGATAAGTTGCTATGCTCTTATTGCAAACTTCCTTTTCCTTATTGGATAAGTTGTCTTTGACTAAGAAGAAACTATAAACGCAAGTTCTGATTGTATAAACGAAACTTGCAATTATATAATCAGAACTTCCGTTTTTATAAATGAAGCTTGCAATTATAGATTTCTCTTAGCCAAAAAGAAGTTTGGCAGTAGGGGAATGTAAGTTTATCCCTAATACAAAGGAAGTTGTCTATTAGTACTTTAGTAAATAGATCGTAATAGATCAGAAAATAGATAGTAGGTTTATTTTAAGGAAATAGAATCGGTAGCAATAAAGGCAGATAATCCTTTAAATCTATACGTAGTTGCTTTAATGCTTGTTGAATGCGGTAATCTACTGTTTTGGGAGATACTCCCAGAATTTCCGCTATTTCTTTATAACTCATATCCCGGAACCGATGCATCACGAAAGCTTCCCGGTAACTTTCCGGCAATGTGGCAATGGCATCCTTGATGCGTTGTGTCAACTCTTCGACTTGATAAAGATCCGTATCTTGTAGCATTTCCTGCATTTCTTCATAAAATCGAGTGTCGGCACGTTGAGTGGCGTCAATATGTGCAAGCTTGTTCAGAGCTTTGCGGTATATCATTTTAAAGAGGTACGAACTAAGCGAGGTTTCGATAAACAAATTTTCTCTGTTCTCCCAAATCCATAAAAGAGAATCCTGCACAATTTCTTCCGCATCTTCCAGATCGACGAAGCGATGGCCGTAGGCACACAGTGCCGGATAATACCTCCGAAACAGTGCATCGAATGCTTTTTGGTCGCCTCGCTGTATAGCAGATAATAGGAAATTGCTTTCTGACAGGTGAACTTCTTTCATGTATTAGTTTGATATTTCACTGCAAATATAGCTTTTTTATAAGAAAACAAAGATTTTCTGAAAAAAAATGAGATTTGGTTTAGGAATCCCACAAGTCTCTCTTGTCTTATAGTAAAAGGCAATAAAATACGAATATGGATAAGACTGATAAAAATACAATAGAAGAATTGCTTCCCCGTTATTGTGAGGGACTGGCAACGGAAGAAGAACGTCTGCAAGTTGAGACGTGGATGGATGAGTCGGAAGAAAACCGGCGGATGGCCAAACAGATACATGCTCTCTATCTTGCTACAGATACCGTTCACATCATGACGAAAGTCGACACAGAGAAAGCATTGACAAAGGTGAAAAGTAGAATGTCGGGTAACAGACAAAGGAAAACGACATGGTGGGAATGGGCGCAACGTGCGGCAGCAGTGCTGTTCATTCCACTTCTCGTTACTCTGATGGTACAACATTGGGGAGGAAGCGAACAGGAATTGGCACAAATGATGGAAGTGAAAACAAATCCCGGAATGATGACTTCTCTGACATTGCCCGATGGCACATTGGTTTTCCTGAATTCCGAATCTACCTTGAGTTATCCCTCACGCTTCGATAGCGACACGAGAAATGTAACATTGCAGGGAGAGGCTTATTTTGAAGTAGCCAAGAACCCGGAAAAGAAGTTTATAGTTTCTACTTCCCACCAATCACAGATCGAAGTACTGGGAACTCATTTTAATGTAGAGGCTTATGAAAAAGAAGACCGGATTGCAGCAACATTGGTTGAAGGAAAGATAGGTTTTATTTATTCATCTGACAATGGTTCGAAAAAGGTGCTGATGGATCCCGGACAGAAGCTGGTCTATGATACAAGAGACAGTAAAGTGCAGCTTTATGCCACCTCCGGTGAGTCGGAAATAGCTTGGAAAGAGGGAAAGATTATATTTAGAAATACTCCTCTCGAAGAGGGATTGCGAATGTTGGAGAAGCGGTATAATGTGGAATTCATTATTAAAAACGACCGCTTGAAAGGAGACTCGTTTACAGGTACGTTTACAAATCAACGCCTCGAGCGTATTCTGGAATATTTCCAGCTTTCTTCTCAAATCCGTTGGCGTTATCTTGATTCGCCGGATATAAAAGATGAAAAGAGTAAAATAGAAATATATTGATTGATTAACCTTAAAACAAAAATGCAATGAAAGACAGACCCCCTTAAACAAAAACATACGGGAGGATATTGGCGTATCTTCCCGTATGGAAATCGGTAAATCTTTTTGATGCTTGTTTGGCGACAAGCTTAGATAAACTTTTTATTAACTTTAAGTCATTACAAAATTATGCAAAATTATTTTAGCATCCAATTTTTATGGGTGGTAAAGTCACTTTGGCTAACCTCAAAAAAAATCCCATTATCTATGAGACTATTGGTTTTGTTCTTAGTATGTTCTATTGGGCTGACCTATGCAGCCGATAGTTACGCTCAAAAGGCTTTAATCAGTATTGATGTACGTAATCAGCGGGTGGAGGACATTCTAAAAGAAATTGAAGAGCAGTCTGATTTTGATTTCTTCTTCAATAATAAGCATGTCGATTTGAATCGTCGCGTATCAGTTTCTGCTGATAAAAGCAACATTTTTAGTGTGTTGAAAGAAATCTTTTCTGGTACTAATGTAAAATATTCGGTACTAGACAAGAAGATTATATTATCCATTGAGGCACAGTCTCCTGAACAAGAAAAGAAAATAACCGTATCCGGTACTATATCAGATGCACAGGGGGAGCCGATTATCGGAGCCAGTGTATTAGAAAAAGGAGTACAGGGTAACGGTACGATAACAGATATTGACGGGAACTTCAAAATATCCGTCTCTTCATCGAAGGCACAGCTCGATATCTCCTATATCGGCTATCAGTCTCAAACGGTTGCCGTGCAACCCGGAAAAAATATGAAAATCATTTTGCAGGAAGATTCCAAACAACTCGATGAAGTGGTAGTGGTGGGTTATGGTACACAGAGCAAGAAGACATTGACAGGTGCCGTTTCTATGGTAAACATGGGAGATGTGGAGATGAATACCGTACCGAATGTATCTCGTGCGTTGGCGGGTAAAGCAGCGGGGTTCCGTGTGAACCAGGTTTCTGCACAGCCGGGTGGTGAGGCGAAGTTTCGTATTCGTGGAGAAGCGTCTACCGGTGCTGGTAATGAACCTTTATTTGTAATCGACGGCTTCCCGGTATCTTCTACTTCCAATTTAAGTTCTGGTAATGGTTTCTATGAATCGGGTAATATTGATAATGTACTGGAATCATTGAATCCGGATGATATTGAATCCATTTCTGTGTTGAAAGATGCTGCTTCCACAGCTATTTATGGTGCGCGTGCCGGACATGGAGTTGTTTTGATTACCACCAAACGTGGTAAAAGTCAAAAGCCCAGAGTGACTTATTCCGGTATGGGGTCGGTGCAGGTAGCTCGTTCCAACTACAAGATGCTTGATACTCGTATGTATATGGATATGTATAATAAACAGATGCATGAAGAGTGGTTAAAGTTGAACGGAATGGGTATTTATGAAGGATATGTTGAGAAGCAGGACACTCCGCCTACTCAATATAAACCCACTTTCAATAATGATGAAATATTGACTGCTAGCGGTACCGATTGGTTGGATGCGGTGATGCGCAATGGATATACGCAACAGCACAATCTTTCTGTGAATGGTGGTACGGAGAAAACTCGTTATCTGGCTTCTGTCAACTATATGAACCAAGAAGGAATTGTCAAGAATAATGGTGTCAGTCGTTTTTCTGCCCGTTTGAATCTGGATCAAGAATTGAGTGAATATGTTTCTTTCGGACTGACTGCTACTTACTCGCAGAATAAGTATGACAATGTTCCTCTGGGAGACAATGCCAATGAATATTCCGGCGTATTGACCGGTGCTATCCAATCCAATCCTACAATTCCTATCTATGACTCTGAAGGAAATTATTTCATTGATCCGAAACGTCCCTTCGTTGCGAATCCGGTGTCTTTGTTGGATATTAAGGATAATACGGTAAAAGACCGGATCATAGGATCTGCATTCGTATCCGTGAAACCGTTGAAAGACTTGGAAGTGAAGTTGCAGTTAGGTGTCGACCGTAGTTTCCAGAAACGTTCCAGCTATTTGCCTAAGACAACTTTGCAGGGAAAGACCAAAAACGGAAGAGCGGATATTTCGCAGGAAACAAGTACTGCCTATCTGATGGAGCTGACAGCTCAATACTCCAAGAGCTTTGGCGATCATAACGTGAAAGCTATTGGTGGTTATTCGTTCCAAAAATTTAAAAATGATGGATTGAGTGCCGGAAATGAAGATTTTCTTGTAGATGGCTTTGGATATAATAGTTTGGGTTCAGGAAATTACAAGAAACCATCTGTAGGTTCATGGGCTTCTATTAACAGTATTGCTTCTTTGTTTGCCCGTGCCAATTACTCGTATAAAGGCAGATATTTACTGGAAGCTACAGTTCGTGCTGATGCTGCTTCCAATTTCGCCCCGGAAAATCGTTGGGGGTATTTCCCGTCCGTATCAGCCGGTTGGATGATAAGTGAAGAAAATTTCATGAAAGGGGCTTCAAACTGGTTGTCTATGTTGAAGTTAAGAACTTCTTATGGACAGACGGGTAACTCTAATGTCGGTTATCGCATTTACGACTATTATGAAGTGGGAAGAAGTGCCATTATCGGAGGTGCAGAATCAACAGGAGTATATGCTTCAGATTTGGGCAACAGGAGCCTGACTTGGGAAACGACTACGGAATTTAATGTAGGTGTGGATCTAGGTATACTCAACAACCGGTTTAAGTTGACAGCCGAATATTTCAAACGTAAGATTACAGACTTGTTGGTGACAAATAAACCATTGCCTTTTTATAATGAAATAAATAAAATAGCGGGTAATATAGGATCAACACAAAGTCAGGGTGTGGAAATCACTGTGAATACGGTGAATATCGTTACTAAAGATTTTGAATGGGATACGACATTAACCTTGTCACATTACAATGACCGTTGGCTGACACGTGACCCGAACTGGAAACCCAAACCTTATGAAAAAGAAAATGATCCGATTCGTGCATGGTGGGAATATGAAGCGCTTGGCATCCTGCAACCGGGAGAAAAAGTTCCGGACGCTCAAAAAGACTTGGTTCCGGGTATGATGAAGTTGAAAGACCGCGATGGAAACGGAGTATTGGGAGATGAGGATAAAGTATATATGGGTAATGGTGATCCTAAAATTATCTACGGTCTGAACAACTCGTTCAGATATAAGAACTTCGACTTGAATATCTATTTCTATGGAGAAGCCGGCAGAAAGAGAGGAGCCAGTTATTATGAGGGCTGGACACGTATGGACAATGGTATCAATGTTTCTACTTATGCCCTGAAAGCTTTTAATAGCAATAACCTGACAGCCACAGATCCGACATTTGTCAGAGGTGGAAGCGGATGGGGGGATTACTATGTGAAATCTATCTATTACGTTCGTTGTGGAAGCATTACATTAGGATATAAAGTGCCTATCAGCCAGAAGATTGCCAAGAATCTCCGTGTATATGTAGACGTGAATAATCCATTTGTGATTACTAACTGGACAGGTCTGGACCCGGAAACGGACAATGGAACCTATGCATATCCGAATGTAACCTCATATAATTTTGGTGTATCAATATCTTTCTAATAAGTGATGAATATGAAAAAGACAATTTATACTGCAATAGCAACTCTCTTGTTCCTCATTTCGTCTTGTACGCTGGAGCAGGAAGTATATAATAAAATTAATCCGGGAATGTTTCCCCAAAATGCTGAAGATGTAAATGCTTTGGTCAATTCGAGTGCTTATTATGTGTTTTCTCCGTGGGGAATTTTTGAAGTAGCGGCAGGCTATGTGACGACTTCGGAAATGGTAACCGATTATGTGGAAAACACTTGGGGATGGACTACCGTATACAATTCGTATGAAGCTAATGACTGGCATATCGACGGTGACTATCGTCGTGTGTATGACTATTCCCAGTATTTGGCTTCCATGACTTTGACAATGGATCGCATCAAGGACGTGAATATGGATGAAACCTTGAAAGCTCGCTATATGGCGGAATTGAAATGCGGACGTGGTTTCCTGGCTTTTCTGATGTATGATATGTATGGTCCGATACCTATCGCCGATCTGGAGACTTTGCAAAAACCGGAAGCAGAGATTGTTATTCCACGTTTGTCGGAAGAAGCTATGCGTGAATACATTGTTTCCAACTTGAAAGATGCAGCTAATGTGTTGCCCTATAAGTATGAAGATACAAATTACGGACGCTTCACCAAAGGATTGGCCAATACATTATTGCTGAAATTCTACATGATGACCAAGCAATGGGATGAGGCGGAGAAAATAGGACGTGAATTGACAAAACCGGAATACGGTTATAAATTGGTAGACGATTATAACTCTCTGTTCTCTTTATCTGGTGAAAAGAATTCGGAAGTCATATTCTCATGTGTGGCCGAGGCCGGTGTGATGGAACAGAAATGGCTCGCTCACGTACTGACTTCTGACTATCCGCTTCCTGCCGGAATGTCGGTGACTGCCTGGGGAGGATTTAAAATATCCTGGCCTGCATACGAATCTTATGATCCTAAAGACAAGAGACGTGAAAGAATTATTGGTGAATATACAGGTACAGAGGGCGTACACCATAGCCGGGCGCTTGACCGTGACGGTGGTACGACAGGTATACTCTTCTACGGTGCAATTCCGGTGAAATATAAAATTGAGGGGGTAGTAGGTGAGAAGTGCGAAATAGATATGCCCATCTATCGTTATGCGGATGTATTGACTTTACTTTCGGAAGCTATCGTTCGCAATGGAAACAGTATCACTCAAGAGGCGATTGGCCTGTTGAATCAGGTGCGGGTTACTCATGGTGGACTAAAAGCTTATCAATTGAGTGATTTTTCATCTGTAGAAGATTTTCTGGATAAATTGTTGGAAGAACGTGGACATGAATTTTATTTTGAAGGAGTGCGTCGTCAGGATTTGATCCGTCACGGAAAATTTATTGAAGCAGCACTTGCCAAAGCAAGATTTGCCGGACAGCCGACAGGTAAAATAGAAACGAAAGTGGATGGACAATATAAATATGAGAAATTCCCGTTGCCTACTCATCTGATTACTGAAGGACAAGGTATTATAATTCAAAATCCCGGTTACTAAAAAATAGATAGCATTATGAAACATTTATTATATAGTCTATTAGGAATCTTGTTGCTTGCCGGATGTAAGGAAGACAAGTACAATGTAATCATTCCGATGTCGGATATTTACTTGAGCGCGCCTCAAGATGGAGCGATCATTGATTTGAATGATTTATCGATTGAGAAATATAGTTTCTCTTGGGAGAAACCTCTGGAAAATGGAGCAAAGCTGCTTATTTGTGCTGACAGGAAATTCAAAGAACCGGTGATAATTGATGCAGGAAAATCGACTTCTGTTGCGATATCTGCACTGACTGCCGATCAGAGTTTTTCTCAATTGGGAATTAAAGCGGGGCAGGAAGCGGTACTGTATTGGACAGTCAAAGAAACCGGTAATATAACCGCAGCAGCTTCGGAAGCACGCACCATTCGGGTGAAACGTATGACTAGCAAATTAGTGCAGCCGGAAGATTTGACTAAGATTTCTTTGGCTGAAAATGCCCCGGAGACTGCTGTGCAGTTTGAATGGGATACCCAGGAATGGCCTGAATCTACCTCGTACTCGCTTTGTTTCTCACTGGATCCTGAAATGAAACAGACGGTTGCCGAACATAGTGTGGGAGTTGTGAATGGTAAATCATCATTGACTCATGAAGAACTTCAGGCACTGCTCGATAAACTTTCTATCAAACGTTGGACTTCCAATTCTGTGTATTGGAATGTGAAGACTGATGATGGGCAATGGGTGTCACGTTCTTCCGGAGTACTGAATATGACAGAAATGATGCGCTTCATAGATGTTCGTGGAGATGAAAAGATTACTTATCGTGTTGTTCGTATATTTTATAGTGACAAAACATCATTGGTTTGGTTGGCAGATAACCTGCGCGCAACTAAATATGCTGATGGTACAGATATTGAAGCGAATAATTTCAAAAAGACACCTGCATCGCTCGGAGAAGGTAGAGTGAAAGCCTATGGAGTGCATTATCATTACGATATTCGTGATAAGATAGCACCTAAGGGATGGCGTTTGCCGACCATACAGGAATATAAGAATTTGTTTGCAGAAGCCGGAACTGCCGAAGGTCAATGGAATGTATTGAAAGATCCTGAATATTATGAATCAGTAAAAGGACAGGCGCATTTGAACGACTGGAAATTCAATTTGTGTGCTTCCGGTCAATGGAGCGGTGATGCAATCACTAATCATACCGGACCGTACTGTTATCTGTTGGTCACTGATGATATGTCTCATCAATGTATTCTTCATGATGGAGGGGCAACATTGTGGAGTCCTTGGACAACCGGTGCTCCTGCACGTTTTATCTACAATGAAAATTAATCGGGTGAAAATTAAAAGTATATCAATCATGTTAATCAATATAAAGAAAACTATGACCATATTATCTACCTTATTATTAGGTATTATGTGTAGCTTTTGTTCTGATACAATAGATGTATATGCGGGACAATATGGAGAAGAAGACGGAACGAGTGAACCGGAAACTCCGGAGGTAACAGGAAATATTGTACCGATCGAGTCGCTTAGGAATCCCGATAGGGGATTCCACTTGGAATGTAATTTGCTTGCCGACCAAATGAAAAGTCCATATAATGATTATGAGGTTTATGGCAATGATTTGTATACGAAGAAAGTAGAGCAATTTGATGCAAAGGACGACAACCTGACTCTTGTACAGCAATATATCTACTTAACTAACTGGGTGAGTAAAGACCTGGATGCTGAAGCTCTGTCGAATATCCGCAAGATATTCGAGTTGATGAAAGCGCAGGGGTATAAAGCCATTCTTCGTTTTGCATACAATCACGCCGGACTGAATACTTCCGGTGGCGAATCCAAACAATGGATTCTCCGGCACATCGAGCAACTTACTCCTCTGTTGAATGAATACATTGGACAAATTGCTACCATGCAGGTTGGTTTTATCGGTGCTTGGGGAGAGTGGCATACTTCTCCGTTGATGAATGACCAGAGTGCGAAGAATGCAATCGTCAGTGCTTTATTGAGAGCCTTGCCTGCACCTTATTGTGTAGAAATGCGTTATCCGAATCATAAGAAAGCGTTGACACTGGAACAGGAAGGATCTCGTGGACGTATCGGGTATGCGAATGATTATTTTACAGCCGGCGAACATCCGCTTGCACCGGGCAATGACTTTGTTCCTAATACGGATGATTACAAGCAGATAACGGAAGAGGTGAAAGTGAACAATTTCTATATGAGCGGTGAGATCCCTTATAATGAGGATACAGAATGGGGATTGGCGGAGTTGATTAGTCCGATAAAATCACTGCGTATTTTGCGCGAACACCGTTACTCGGCATTTGATGTGACGCAAAACTATGATTTGAATATCATGAGTTGGAAACGGGTAAAGGTAAATCCCGCTTTATTAAATGATAATCACATTCTGTTCGATGAGAGTTACTTCAAAGATGAGGAGGGCAATGAAGTTGTTCGTTCATTCTATGATTTTGTACGCGACCATTTGGGGTATCGTCTGAATCTTCAAAGTGAATCGAAAGTAGAAGCAAAAAGTGGAAATCTGGAATACGATCTGACGATTACGAATACCGGTTTTGCTACGGTGATTAATCCGAAAGAGGTATATCTCGTACTGGTTTCCGAAAGCGGTCAGGTAGTGAAAGAATTCAAACTGGATGTGGATCCTAAGACCTGGATTCCGGCTACCGAACAGGAACCGAATCAGGCTGCGAAATACACTATCAAAGGAAGTGTGGCAGCCGGTGTGAGCGGAACCTATAAAGTGGGGATCTGGATGCCCGAAAAAGTAGCCGATTGGAAATACAATTCGGTATATGCCATTAAGTTTGCTAAAACAGAGAATGTGACTCATTGGTATGATGATGCAGACAAATATGCCGTGAACCTGTTCGGAACAGTTACATTCTAAAAATAAATTGATGAATACTTCCGACCGTATAGAACAGATCTCATGTTGCGGTCGGAGTATTCGAAACTCACATCTTATTTGAATGAAGATGAACAAAAATCATAAAACCGTACTTGTTATACTTAACATCATAGTATCATTTCTAATTTCTTCCTGTTCCTCCCCCAAGGAACAGGTTAGAATAGGAAATGGTACTTTTACTATCGAGGGAAAGGATATCCAGTTGATTTGTGGAGAAATGCACTATCCCCGCATTCCGCACGAGTATTGGCGTGACCGCCTGAAGAGAGCGCGTGCGATGGGACTGAATACGGTGTCTGCCTACGTTTTCTGGAACTTCCATGAACGTCAGCCGGGAGAGTTTGATTTTAGCGGACAGGCTGATATTGCGGAATTTATCCGTACGGCACAGGAAGAGGGACTGTATGTGATTCTTCGTCCCGGTCCGTATGTCTGTGCAGAATGGGATTTCGGAGGTTACCCATCGTGGCTGCTGAAAGAAAAGGATATGACTTATCGCAGTAAAGATCCGTGTTTCCTGTCCTATTGTGAACGATATATCAAAGAACTTGGCAAACAACTGTCTCCTTTGACCATCAATAATGGAGGCAATATTATTATGGTGCAGGTGGAGAATGAATATGGATCGTATGCAGCGGATAAAGAGTATCTTGCCGCTATCCGCGATATGATTAAAGAAGCAGGATTCAATGTTCCGCTATTTACCTGTGACGGTGGTGGACAGGTGGAAGCCGGACATGTTGAGGGCGCACTGCCTACATTGAACGGAGTGTTTGGTGAAGATATATTCAAAGTGGTAGATAAGTACCAAAAGGGCGGTCCCTATTTTGTTGCGGAGTTTTATCCGGCCTGGTTTGATGAGTGGGGCAGACGACATTCCTCTGTTGCTTATGAACGTCCCGCCGAACAGCTGGACTGGATGTTGAGCCACGGTGTTTCTGTCAGCATGTATATGTTTCACGGTGGTACAAACTTTGAGTATACCAATGGAGCCAATACCGGAGGCGGTTATCAGCCCCAACCCACAAGCTATGATTATGACGCTCCCTTGGGTGAATGGGGAAATTGTTATCCCAAATATCATGCATTCAGGGAAGTGATTCAGAAATACCTGCCTGCGGGAACAGTACTGCCGGAAGTTCCGGCAGATAATCCGACTACCACTTTTGCAACAGTCGAATTAAAGGAAAGTGCTCCATTAAGGACTGCATTTCATCAGACTACCCAGTCTGAAAATGTGCTGTCGATGGAGGATTTGGGAGTTGATTTCGGATATATTCATTATCAGACCACACTTCAAAAAGCGGGGAAACAGAAACTTGTCATACAGGATTTGCGTGACTATGCTGTGATCCTCATAGATGGTAAGCAAGTAGCCAGCCTGGATCGTCGTTACAATCAGAACAGTGTGACCTTGAATGTGCCGAAGACACCTGCCACACTGGAGATTCTGGTAGAAAATACCGGACGCGTCAACTATGGTCCCGATATACTGTTTAACCGGAAAGGTATCACCAGCCAAGTTTTGTGGGGAAATGAAAAGCTGACCGGATGGTCTATTACTCCATTGCCTCTGTATAAAGAAAAAGTTTCGGAAATGGAGTTTGGCGAAACCATCAAAGGCGTTCCTGCTTTCCATAAAGGAACGTTTACAGTAGAGAAGAAAGGTGACTGCTTTGTGGATATGAGTCAATGGGGCAAAGGTGCTGTCTGGGTAAATGGCAAATCTTTGGGACGTTTCTGGAATATCGGTCCTCAACAAACACTCTATCTGCCCGCTCCATGGCTGAAAGAGGGAGAAAATGAAATTGTAGTGTTTGAAATGGAAGATACGGGTAAGCGTGTTTTGCAAGGATTGAATCAACCCATTCTGGATAGTTTGGGTATTGATAAGAATTATCAGAAAGGCCAGCGTCGTGCAGTGGTAGGCACTCCGATTCTGGAAGATGGTGATCTTGCATTAAAAACTACTTTGCAGGAGACTAATGAGTGGCAGTCATTCGATTTACCGGTTGCGACTACTCTTCGCCACTTCTGTATAGAGACTCTGTCTTCCTACACAGAGGATAATCAGGCCTGCATTTCGGAAGTGGAACTGATAGATGATAAGGGACAGCCGATTGACAAAACTAAATGGGAAGTCGTTTATGTAAGCAGCGAACAAGCTGATAAGAACTTGGGAATAGCAGAAAACTTGTTTGATGGAGATATCTCTTCTTTCTGGCATACGAATGTGGCCGTGGAGTCTAACCATCCTCACCGGGTTATTATAGATATGAAAGAAATTTATAAGGTTTCGGCTTTTCGCGTGAAAGTTCGTAAAGGTTCATTCTTATCAGGAAAGGTGAAAGATATAAATATATATGGTCGTCCACAATTCTTCTTATTTCATTGAATAAAACGTAGTAAATAGATAAAATACGACTCTTAATTATTATATTTGACAAACTGTAAATAAAACTATGTATACACGTCTTTTATTCATTCTATTATTGGGGGCTACATGGATGTGTAGCTGCCAAACCGAACAGTCTCCTGTCAATACATTGGCAGATCGTGTGACGGAAGGTACTTCGAAAGATCGAATTCTTTTTCGGATGATTGCTGATGAAAACAATCTGTTAAAAGATTATTTTGAAATATCTTCTGAAGACGGTAAAGTGCTGATAACCGGAAATTCTGATTTGTCTCTGGCTACGGGGTTGAACTGGTATCTGAAATATGTAGCCGGTATTCATCTTTCCTGGAATAATCTTTCGCAGAAGTTACCGGAAGTGCTACCGCTTCCACAAGAAAAGATACGTAAGGAGACATCCATGCAGAACAGATATTATCTGAACTATTGCACCTATTCTTATTCCATGGCTTTCTGGGATTGGGAGCGTTGGGAAAAAGAAATAGACTGGATGGCAATGCATGGCATCAATACGCCTTTGAGCATCACCGGAATGGAGGTGGTCTGGTACAATTTGCTGAAACGTTTGGGATACACAACAGAAGAAGTCAATGAATTTATTTCCGGCCCGGCCTTTATGGCTTGGTGGCAAATGAATAATCTCGAGGGTTGGGGCGGACCGAATCCCGATAGCTGGTATCAGCAACAAGAAGCGCTTCAGAAGAAGATCGTAGCCCGTATGCGGGAGTTGGGTATTGAACCAGTATTCCCCGGATATGCTGGAATGGTTCCCCGTAACATTGGTGAAAAGCTAGGTTATCAGATTGCTGATCCCGGTAAATGGTGTGGATTCCCCCGTCCGGCTTTCCTTTCTACGGAAGATGAACACTTCGATTCTTTTGCCGCTATGTATTATGAGGAATTGGAGAAACTCTATGGAAAAGCCAACTATTACAGCATGGATCCATTTCATGAGGGAGGTAACACGGAAGGAGTCGACTTGGCGAAAACCGGTGCTTCCATTATGGCAGCTATGAAGAAAGCCAATCCGAAGGCTGTTTGGATCATTCAGGCCTGGCAGGCGAATCCTCGGGAAGAAATGATTGCTTCTCTTAATCAGGGAGATTTGCTCGTTTTAGATTTATATAGTGAGAAACGTCCCCAATGGGGAGATCCGGATTCCATGTGGTATCGGGAAAAAGGCTTTGGCAAACACGATTGGCTCTATTGTATGTTACTGAATTTTGGAGGTAATGTTGGTTTGCACGGCCGGATGAATCAGCTGGTGAACGGGTATTATGATGCTTGTGCACACACTAACGGGAAAACGTTGCATGGAGTAGGAGCAACCCCGGAGGGCATAGAGAATAATCCGGTGATGTTCGAACTCCTTTACGAACTTCCTTGGCGTGAAGAACGCTTCTCTTCCGATGAATGGTTGCAGACTTACTTGAAAGCTCGTTATGGCAGAGAAGTTTCACCGGAAATAATGGAGGCTTGGCGTGCATTGGAACACACCGTTTACAATGCTCCGAAAGATTATCAGGGTGAAGGAACCATTGAGTCTTTGTTATGTGCCCGTCCGGGTTTCCATCTGGATAGAACTTCCACTTGGGGATATTCCAAACTATTTTATGCTCCCGATTCTACTGCAAAGGCAGCCCGGCTATTTACTTCCGTTGCCGACCAGTATAAAGGAAACAATAATTTTGAGTATGACTTGGTAGACATCGTACGTCAGAGTAATGCCGATAAAGGAAATGTGTTACTTGAAGAAATATCACAGAGCTATGACCGAAAGGACAAAGAGGATTTCCGCAAACAAACACAGCAATTCCTGGACTTGATATTGGCGCAAGATCGTTTGTTATCTACCCGGAAAGAATTTTCCGTTTCCTCTTGGTTGAATGCAGCTCGTTCTCTGGGAACTACAGAAGAAGAAAAGCGATTGTACGAATGGAATGCTTCCGCATTAATCACAGTCTGGGGAGATAGCATTGCTGCCAATCAAGGCGGACTACATGATTATTCGCATCGGGAATGGAGTGGACTTTTGAAAGACTTGTATTATCAGCGTTGGAAAGCCTTCTTTGAGCAGAAACAGGCGGAGCTGGATGGGAAGCCTGCAGGACAGGAAATAAACTTCTATGGGATGGAGAAAGCCTGGGCAGAGAAGAGTAAGGCACAGACATTGAAGAACTAAATAATTGAATAGAAATGCAAATGTTATAGCCGGACATATTTCATGTCCGGCTATAACATTTGCATTAGAACTTTTTTATAAGGAATCTCAAGTTTCATTGCTGAAAGGTATATATATAAAATAATCGGAAGCAATAAAGGACATATCCTGATTGCTTCCGATTATCTTTTTATGTGTGGATCTTGAACGATCTCTATTCAAAAAGAACGGTATCTTATTTCTCCAACAATTCTTCTTTATTTTTCCAATAAATCCTTTAAGAAGTCATCCAACTCTTTATCCAACCCTTTCAGCAATTCATCATTCACCAGTATGGTATCGTCGTCAATCAACAACAATTCTGCTACGGTTTCTTTCTCTTCATCTACCAAAACGAAAGAATAAGGTTTCAGAATAGTCACTTTGTCGAAATCTCCGGCATCCTTCATTCTACAAAGAATGTTGCGAAGAGAAGGTTCCACGTTTTCAAGGAAATCATCCCCTTCATAAGTAGTCCATTCTTCGATCATGATGTTTGCCAGTTCTTCATCATCATCGTTGTAAATATTAAGTTGTCCCGATGCCTGATCCGGTTGGAGATGGATATCGGTTACGACTGTTTGTTCACAGCTACATACATATTTAGCGACTGCCTTTTGGATAGCCGATTCGATAATAGATAATGATTGTTGGCTCAATTTCATGGGTTCCTTCTTTTTATAAGTTCAAAGGTATAAAAAAAATAAGATTTGATACACAATTTCCTTAAAAATCATCATTAAATCGGCTCATTTGCAATTTTAACTTGGGTAATTGAGCATTTCTTTCCTTTAGTTCAGCTAAATACAAGGTAGTAAGATAATAATTCGGCACATCATCAATGGTAGCTTGAGGGCTATCTGTGATGTTCTTTTTATCTATTTTCTTAGCCAGTTGTTGTGCCTTTTCTGCCCATTCTTCCGCTTTAGCCAAACTATCTTTCATTTCGTAGTAAACAGCGATGTTGAGAGCTGCCCGCATTTTTTTCTTTTGGTTCTTGGTACCTTCGAAAGCCTGACGCCAAAGTTCGTATGCGTCGTCCCATGAATTTTCGCGTACATAAATGGCAGCGTCACGCATAGGAACCGAACCACCAGTATAAAGATACCGTGTTCCTTTTTTCCAGATGGGTACAAGGTGTTTCACCGGAACCGTTCCTGCGAATGCTGCCGCTTCTTCCAGCATCTGCTTGTCGGGAATCATGCGAGTGGCGGCTTCTATGGCTGTACCTCCAAACTCCTCCCAAAAAATGCTATCATTAGGATGGAGCGTAGTCATCGGTCTACTACGTTCGGGAAGATAAACTTTCACCGTGGGATAAACTTTCACGTCTACCGCTCCTTGAAAGCAGTTGAACTCATCCAGATAACGGACAGTCTTTGTTGCTTTGAGTTGCAGGTTTTCCAGCGCAATAATAAAGTCCACTCCCAGGTTAGAAGCCAGTTGACGCACTTCCTCCTGGCTCAATGTACTTTCGCGGGCCAGTTTATCATTGGCGCGTAAGGCAGAATCACAGATAACCACTTCATCGAAGTAGTTCTGCTGTGCAATTTCTTCTGCCAGTGATTCAGTGGCTGTCTTAGGATCTCCGTTGGCATAAGCCGTTGCACGACTTATCAATGGTGTACCTTCTTTAATTTTTTCAGTCTCTGTTATCAGTTTATTATCCGGGGCGTCGCTGGTGTTATTCACAATAGCTACTTTTCGGAGTTGCGGAGGAAAGCTCAAGTCGGCAGGTTGCAGATAATCAATGGGAATCTGTTCCAGACTCTGACAGCTACCCAGAGTCAGCAGGAATAAAACGATGAGAACCAGTGAATAAGATTTTGCCATAGTTTTGTTCTATTTAGTAATTTGAACAAAAGTACAACTTTGGAAGAATAAAAGAAAGCCTCAAACAGTTTTTAACCGTTTGAGGCTTTCTTTTATAAGTTGAATATAGAGAGGCTATGCCATAAAGCACATTACCCTACAATTTCCAACCTTTAATTTATAATTTTTAATTATTAATTAATCAAAGGTTCTTTCCATGGCAGTTTTTATACTTTTTGCCGCTTCCGCATGGACAAGGGTCGTTACGACCCACTGTCTTCTCTGCACGAATCGGTTCACGTTTCTGCTGTTCACGAGTATCTTGGCTTGCAGCAGCCTGCTGGTTCGGATCACTCAAATCTTCTTTGTTTTCGCGATACTTGCTCATATCCTGGCGTTGTTCGGGAGCAGCCTGACGCACTTCTACACGACGTGCAGCTGATTCGTCCGGAGCTTCCTGTACAGGAATTTGTCCACGCATCAAGATCGATATAGTCTGGTTATTGATCTTGTTCACCATAGCGTCAAACAAAGTCACAGATTCCAGTTTATAGATCAATAGCGGGTCTTTCTGTTCGTAGCTTGCATTCTGTACAGAATGTTTCAGTTCGTCCAGTTCGCGCAAGTTTTCTTTCCATGCTTCGTCGATTACGTGGAGCAAGATTGATTTCTCGAACGATTTCACCACTTCTTTAGATTCCGATTCGTAAGCCGCTTTCAGGTTACAAGAGATATTATACATCCGTTTACCGTCTGTGATAGGAATCAGGATGTTTTCGTACATGTGTCCCTGGTTTTCATATACCTGTTTGATAACCGGATTAGCGATCTGTGCCAGACGTTCAGTTTTGCGTTTGAAGTTCTCCATAGCAATGTTGAAAGTCTTTTCGGCCAACTTATCTTTCTTCTCGTTACGGAATTCTTCTTCAGTGAACGGAGTTTCCATTGCCAATGTCTGGAGCAATTCCATCTGGCAACCTTCATAATCGTTGTTCTCGATAGCGTTGGCGCAACGGTCCCAAATCATGTTCACGATATCCATACCGATACGTTCACCCATCAGAGCGTGACGACGTTTCGTATAAACCACCGTACGTTGCTTGTTCATTACGTCGTCATATTCCAACAGACGTTTACGAATACCGAAGTTGTTTTCTTCCACTTTCTTCTGTGCACGTTCGATGGAGTTGGAAATCATCTTGTGTTCGATCATTTCGCCTTCCTGGAAACCGAGCTTGTCCATTACACTGGCAATACGGTCGGAAGAGAACAGACGCATCAGGTCGTCTTCCAATGACACGAAGAATACAGAAGAACCCGGGTCACCCTGACGTCCTGCACGACCACGCAACTGGCGGTCTACACGACGGGATTCGTGACGTTCCGTACCGATGATTGCCAAACCGCCCGCAGCTTTTACTTCCGGACTTAGTTTGATGTCGGTACCACGACCTGCCATATTGGTAGCAATGGTTACTGTTCCGCTCAAACCGGCAGTAGCAACGATGTCTGCTTCTTTCTGGTGCAGTTTAGCATTCAACACCTTGTGCTCAATCTTACGCATGGTAAGCATTTTGCTCAACATTTCGGAGATTTCTACCGAAGTAGTACCTACCAGTACCGGGCGTCCTGCCTGAACCAGTTTCTCAATTTCTTCGATAACAGCTTTATACTTTTCGCGTTTTGTCTTGTAAACGCGGTCGTTCATATCCTTACGGGCAATCGGACGGTTGGTCGGGATAACGACTACGTCCAATTTATAGATGTCCCAAAGTTCGCCTGCTTCCGTTTCAGCAGTACCGGTCATACCGGATAGTTTGTGATACATACGGAAGTAGTTCTGCAAAGTAATGGTAGCGAAGGTCTGTGTAGCAGCTTCCACTTTCACACGTTCCTTGGCTTCGATAGCCTGGTGCAATCCGTCAGAGTAACGACGACCTTCCATAATACGACCGGTCTGCTCGTCTACAATCTTCACCTGACCGTCGATTACTACGTATTCATCGTCTTTTTCGAACATCGTGTAAGCCTTCAATAGCTGATTGATGGTGTGTACACGTTCCGATTTGATGGCATAGTTAGTCAGCAACTCATCCTTCTTTTCAAGCAGTTGCTCGTTGGTCAGATTCAGGTTTTCCAATTCCGAAAGTTGTCCGGCGATGTCCGGAAGCACGAACAATGTCGGGTCTTCAGAGTTACCGGTAATCAGGTCTACACCTTTATCTGTCAGGTCTACGCTATTCAGTTTTTCGTCGATTACGAAGTACAGCGGATCAGTCACTTCATGCATACGCTTGTTGTTCTGTTCCATGTAGATCTCTTCCGTCTTGAGCATACCTGCCTTGATTCCCTGTTCACTAAGGAACTTAATCAACGGTTTGTTTTTCGGCAATGCTTTATGACTGCGGTATAGAGCGAGGAATCCTTCTTCCACCTCTTTCTTATCGTTGGATGCGATCAGTTTTTTTGCTTCGGAAAGATATTTGGTAGCCAGTACCTTTTGTGCTTCTACCAGACGTTCCACTAGCGGACGGAGTTGCTCGAACAACTGGTCATCGCCTTTGGGTACAGGACCGGAGATAATCAACGGAGTACGTGCGTCGTCAATCAATACCGAGTCGACCTCATCGACGATGGCATAATTGTGCTGACGTTGTACAAGGTCTTTCGGGCTGATAGCCATGTTGTCACGCAGGTAGTCGAAACCGAATTCGTTGTTTGTACCGAAAGTGATATCTGCCAGATATGCCTGACGACGTGCGTCGGAGTTCGGCTGATGACGGTCGATACAATCTACGCTCAAACCGTGGAACATATAAAGAGGACCCATCCATTCGGAGTCACGTTTGGCGAGGTAATCATTCACGGTAACTACGTGTACACCGTTTCCGGTCAATGCGTTGAGGAATACCGGGAGTGTAGCCACTAATGTTTTACCTTCACCGGTTGCCATTTCTGCAATCTTACCTTTGTGCAGAACGACGCCACCGAAGAGCTGTACGTCATAGTGAACCATGTTCCATACAGTATCGTTACCACCGGCTATCCAGTGATTCTGGTAGATAGCTTTATCACCTTCGATACGTACGAAATCTTTCGTAGCAGCCAGTTGACGGTCGAAGTCGGTAGCAGTTACAACGATTTCTTCATTTTCTGTAAAACGCTTGGCAGTAGCCTTTACGATAGAAAAAGCAACAGGCAGTACTTCGTCCAGTGCTTTTTCATATTTTTCCAGAATTTCTTTTTCTATCTTGTCGATTTGTGTAAAGACTTCTTCGCGGTCTTCCAGTTCGAGAGTTTCAATGCTTGCCTTCAACTCTTCCACTTTCGCACGTTCGGCAGTAGCCGATTCATGGATATATTTTTTGAGTTCTTCCGTTTTGGCACGGAGGGCGTCGTTGTCTAGTTTTTCAATCTCCGGGTAAGCAGCTTTGATCTTTTCCACCCAGGGCTTGATTTCTTTCATGTCTCGTGTGGATTTGTTTCCGAAAATCGAGCTTAAAAATTCATTAAATCCCATGTTATATTATTTAGTTTATTATTTATTTCAATTTCAACGCGGATTAACGCAGATTTACGCAGATTAAAAGAAAGATTAAACTGGATTTGTTTTTATCCGCGTAAATCTGCGTTAATCCGCGTTGGGGAATCTTTATATCAAGAAACCTCCGCAAAGTTACATTAAAATGCTGATTTATTTATGTTTTGCTCCCTGTTTTTGTGAGTAAATTGTTACCGAATGTCGGTAATAGGAGCAGAAGTACAGGCGTTGGGAGCCCGGATGCGCATAAAATGTGCCAGTGTAGGCGCAATATGGTCAATGGTTACAGGTGTCTGGATAATGGCCGGTTTCACGGAATGTCCCATGAAAATCAGCGGTGAGGGAATATAGGAATGACGTACCACTTTGTTTTCGCCGCCGTTTTCGTTGACGATGGTCCATCCGGGGAGGACATCGATTACGAGGTCACCCGAACGTTTGCGGTGGTAGCCGTTACGTATTTTGTAGATTTCCGGAGTCCATGAACCCAGTAATAGCCGGTTAGCCGAATAGGCTTCGTTCACTCCGCTGAACTGCATCAGGAATTCTGCTGACTTTTGTTGGATCTCTGCCAGATTCAGTTCTTTCTTTTCCAATAACTTATGATTCAGATAAATCTGCTGATTATGGTGAGCTTCCACATACTTTCCTTCGCCATACGTAGCCATCAGGTACATATTCAATAGAGCCGCACAACGGTTGAGATAAAACTCTCCGCCGGGAACCTTGTACAATCCCGAATCAGGCGATTCGCTGTCTATATATCCGGTGGAAGTGACGAAAATAAGCACATTTTGCAGTCCTACTTTCTTATCAAGAACTTCAAGCAGGTCGGCAATGCTGCGGTCAAGACGCACGTAGGTGTCTTGTATTTCCATGGCACATTCCTGTACGGATTTGTGCGCATAGTTTCCGGCATAGTAAGTGAGTGCCAATAAGTCAGTAATGTCATCCATGCCGATGGAACTTTTGTTCAATGCTTCTTCGGCAAGCGCATTCACTTCATCATTCACAAAAGGGCTGGCGATGAAGCGGCGGTATTTATTACTGCGGTCATCATCGAATTTATATTTGAAGAGCATATCCCGCCAATCTGGCAGGAAAGTGTACATGCCCCGCGGAAATATAGGCTCCCATGTCATACCGGCAATACGGAAATCGACCGCCTGACGGTCGTTATATTGGCTTGCCCACCACGGAAACTCTCCGTAATAGGTGGTTCCGCTCCATTTTCCGGTGTTGGGATTGAGCCAGAAAGCAGCGTTTCCGGCATGTCCGGCTGCAAAAAGTGCGGCATCGCAATCAGGTGCAATGGCATATACGAGTCCTTTGCCTTGTGTCGCTATTTTAAGCTCGTCGGCAATGGTTGAAGTCAGTAGTTTGGTGGGGGCGACAGTCTGGTCGGTGTAATACCCCATAAATGCCGTGTCGTCTGTGCTGTTGACGGGGCGGAGGGTAGAGGCATCCATCCAGCGTTGAGAAATAATTCCGTTCATGGAAGGCGTCGTACCGCTATAAATAGCCGCTATGGCAGAAGCGCGGTCTATACCGGAGAAGGTATATTCGGCGTTATGGAACACTCTTCCCTCTTTCCAAAGACGTTTGAAGCCTTTCTCACCGTAGAGTGACGAAAAAGCTTCCAGATAGTCCGTACGTAATTGGTCAATCGTCAGCCCTACCACTAATTTAGGGGCGGCAGGCAGTGACTGGGCTTGTAGCCCGGTGAAAGTCAGTACGGTGATGAGGGAAGTTAGTAGTCCTTTCATTATTTCTTTTTAGATGTCACAATCAGATTGCTCGCTGAACGTATCAGCAAAACGAGTGCCAAAGGTACAACAGCAAAGTCAAATCTTTGCGGAATTACAGGAAAAAGCACTATAAAAAGTGTTAAAACCACCAGATTCAGGGCTAAATACCAACATTTCTTCCCTTTTCGGACACAATATATAATGTATGGCAAGAAAAGAAGTTGTCCCGGATGGAATACCAATAATAGGAAATTGGAGCTGACTGCCGGGTGTTGGGAGAAGAGTGCGAGAAATGCAAGGACACATCCCACAATACCTGCTATACCAAAAAGGAAGAGGTCGATTCCCCATAATCCGGTTCTCCGGCGGATTCCATAGATGGTGGCGGCGGTTGTCAATATAAATAAGAGTAAGGAGTATTGAAGCGGAGTAGGCATCCAGTCGCTTTCATCCGGTTCGGGAGTGGCATCGACTACCAGTTCGTTGGTCGTTATGAGTGGGCGCTGGATAGAATCTCCTTTAATTTGTGCACCGTCGAAAGCATCCATCAGGTAGAAAGGGGCAAACATCATCTGACGTTGTGTGATGGGCCGGTCGGCTTCATTTCCGATGCAGAGATCAATGCCGAAACGTGCCCATGGATGTCCTTTGCAATACTGATGTACGATGTCGCGGAAAGTGAGGGAGCCATCCTGCGGTTCTGCGGGATAAATCACTTTTCCTGCAATGCTTTCTTCTATCTTGTCCCGGGGGCGGGTAGCACAATTATCGTAAAAGAAATTATAACGGTACACCCGGTTTTCCGGACGATAGTTTTCTTGTAATAACCGGATCAGTTCTGTCTTTTCTTCATCGGTCAGATTCAGCGTCTGCTGCCATACGCTGCGTCCGAAAAATGCGTATTCAGCTGCAAAACGTTCATAATCCGTTGCTCCCAGTTGGTAGTCTGTTTCTCCGAGCGAGAAGCGGAAAATGAAGTTGGGAGTGTTGAAACTGAACAATCCGTAGTTGAATACAACGTCAATCCCTTGTGAAGGATTTTCGTAACGGATGGCAGTGTGTCCGAACAGGGAATATATTTCCTCTCCGGGGGCACAAGTCAACAGGCTCAAACGGATGGAGTCGTTGTTATTGGCAGATGCTTGTCCGGTGGGCAGAAGCAACAGGAAGAAGGAGAGGATGATGTATGAGAAAAACCGTTTCATTAGCTGGTTCGTTTTATTTTGGTGGCAAATATAGAAAGAATAGTTGGATTCGGGAAAACGGAGCCTTTATTTTATCAGAATATAGGCTCTGTTTCATACAAGCAGAGGCTCTATATGGCTTAAACAGAGGCTCTGTTTTCTTTAAATGGAGCCTCTGTTTGGGTGAAATAATGTTTCTGCTTGAACGGAAAATTGATTACAAAATAGTGGAACACTTTTTGGAACGCTATTTTTCTCTTGTAATCTATTGCTTATTAGCTGTTTATGATGTAATAAAAAAAGACTGCCGAACGCAAAGTGGAATACATAATAAACAATAAAAGATAATTGATCTATTTAAAAATAGATAGTTCGATTTTTTTGTTTTTGTGGATTTCTAAAATGAAAAAAGAAGATAATTCCTCTTCTATGCTTCAACTTTTCTTTTTTTACTTTACCTTTGCGCCCGCTAAAGAACCAAAAGAGTTGAATTTAATAATCGACATAGGAAATACAAAGGCAAAGATTGCTTTCTTCGACGGCGGAGAAATTGTGGATGTAGTAGCTGAATCCAATCAGTCGCTGGATTGCTTGAAGGCTTTTTGTTCCCAATATCCGGTTGAACAGGGGATTGTGGCTACTGTCATTGATTTAAGCGAAAAGGTATTAGCTGATTTGGCAGCTTTGCCATTTCCTTTGCTCTGGCTCAATCATCAGACTCCGCTTCCGGTTGTCAACCTGTACGAAACTCCCGAAACATTGGGATATGACCGTATGGCTGCCGTAGTGGGTGCTAATGAGCAGTTTCCTCATCGGGATATATTGGTGATTGATGCGGGAACTTGCATTACTTATGAGTTTATTGACTCAAAGGGTCAGTATCATGGCGGTAATATTTCTCCCGGTATGCAGATGCGTTTCAAAGCACTTCATCAGTTTACGGGGCGTTTACCTCTGGTAGACACCAACGGGCGCAAACTCCCGATGGGACGGGACACCGAAACGGCTATACGTGCCGGAGTGATGAAAGGGATGGAATACGAAATTTCAGGTTATATTGAGTCTATGAAGCATAAATATCCTGAACTTTTGGTTTTTTTAACGGGCGGAGATGATTTTTCTTTTGATAGCAGCGTAAAAAGTATCATCTTTGCAGATAGATTTTTAGTGTTGAAAGGATTAAATAGAATTTTAAACTATAATAATGGTAGGATTTAAACACACACTTTGTGCGCTTTTGCTCACGATGGTTACCGGAATGGCAATCGCTCAAAATAATACAAACTCTCCTTATACACGATATGGCTATGGCGACTTGTCCGATCAGAGTTTCGGTAACAGCAAGGCGATGGGGGGAATTGCTTTTGGACTTCGGGATGGAGCACAGATCAATCCACTGAATCCTGCTTCGTATACAGCCATTGACTCATTGACATTCCTCTTTGAAGGAGGTGTCAGTCTGCAGAACATGAATATTAGCGGTAGTGGTGTGAAACTGAACGCTAAAAATTCCAGCTTTGACTATCTGGCTATGCAATTTCGTTTGCATCCGCGGATAGCGATGAGTATCGGACTATTGCCGTTCTCCAATGTGGGATATTCAGTGTCGGATACACAGACTGCAACAGATCCTACTACCGGCAATACGGCTGATTATGCCAGAAGCTATACCGGAGATGGAGGTTTGCATCAATTATATGCCGGATTAGGAGTGAAAGTGCTCAAAAACCTTTCGGTAGGTGTGAATGCTTCTTATTTCTGGGGAGATATCAATCGTACACGTGTTGTTTATTTTCCAAGTGTATCAGGTGCTTATAATTATAATCACCAATCGGTTGCATCAGTATCGAGTTATAAACTTGATTTTGGAGCACAATATACATTGGATATTGATAAAAAACATTCAGTGACAATTGGAGCAGTATATTCTCCGGAGTTGAAATTGGGTAATGATTACAGTGTAACGACACAAATGGTATCAAACTCTACGGGTACAGCGGTTTCTACTACCACCTTGAGTCCGGATGCTACATTTAAAGTGCCTAATACATTTGGAGTCGGATTTACATATAACTATGACAAACGCCTGACTGTTGGTCTGGATTATAGTTTGCAACAATGGTCAAAAACGAAATTTGACGTAAATACACCAGACGAAGCTGTACGTGAAGACTTTAATGAGACATATACGTATTGCGACCGTCATAAGATATCAGTGGGTGCGGAATATATTCCTAATTTGATAGGACGTTCTTATTTATCCCATATCAAATACCGTTTGGGAGCTTATTATACGACGCCGTATTATAAGATCGGCGGCAAAGAGGCTACCCGTGAATATGGCGTAACTGCCGGTTTCGGTCTGCCTGTACCCCGGTCCCGTTCCATTCTTAGCATCAGCGGACAGTTTGTTCGTATCAGTGGACAGGAAGCGGCTTTTGTAAACGAAAATATCTTCCGCGTTAGCATCGGATTGACGTTTAACGAACGTTGGTTCTTCAAACGCAGAGTGGAGTAATGAGATGAATAAATGTGAGAGAGAATAGACGACTATATAATAACAACTAAAATTTAGATACAATGAAAATTAAAACGCTTGTGGCTATGTTGTTCCTTTCGGCAGGGGCAACCACTGTGGTAGCACAGGATGCGACTAACTGTAACTCGAACAGTAGCATCTCGCATGAAGCTGTGCGTGCAGGTAATTTTAAAGATGCGTATACTCCTTGGAAAGCTGTGTTGGAAAACTGCCCGACGCTTCGTTTCTATACTTTTACTGACGGATATAAAATTCTGAAAGGTTTGATGGGACAAATCAAGGATAGGAATAATCCGGAATATCAGAAATATTTTGATGAATTGATGAATACGCATGATTTGCGTATCAAATACACAGACGAGTTCTTGGCTAAAGGTACAAAAGTGTCTTCTGCTGATGAGGCTCTGGGTATCAAAGCAGTAGATTACATTGCTTTCGCTCCGAAAATTGATGTTAATCAGGCTTATCAATGGTTGAGCCAGTCGGTAAATGCTGTAAAAGCTGAATCTGCTGCCGCTACTATCTTCTATTTCCTGCAAATGTCTTTGGATAAACTGAAAACAGATCCTAACCACAAGGAACAATTCATCCAGGATTATCTGGCTGCTTCTGAATATGCTGATGCTGCTATTGCCGCTGAAACGAATGAAGCAAAGAAGAAAAATTTGCAAGGTATCAAAGATAATCTGGTTGCTTTGTTTGTAAACAGCGGAACAGCTGATTGCGAATCACTGCAAAACATCTATGGACCGAAAGTGGAAGCTAACCAAACAGACTTGGCTTACTTGAAGAAAGTAATCGACATCATGAAGATGATGAGATGTACTGAAAGCGAAGCTTATCAACAGGCGGCTTTCTATGTGTACAAGATAGAACCTAGTGCAGATGCCGCTACCGGATGTGCTTACCAAGCATTTAAGAAAGGTGACATTGACGGTGCTGTAAAATTCTTCGACGAAGCCATTGGATTGGAAACAGACAACGTGAAGAAAGCTGAAAAAGCATACGCTGCCGGAGCTGTATTGGCTTCTGCCAAAAAACTGTCTCAAGCAAGAGCGTATTGCCAGAAAGCTATCGGGTTCAACGAGAACTATGGTGCTCCATATATCCTGATTGCCAATCTGTATGCAATGAGTCCTAACTGGAGCGACGAGTCAGCTTTGAACAAGTGTACTTACTTTGCAGTAATCGACAAACTGCAACGTGCAAAACAAGTAGATCCGAGTGTAGCTGAAGAAGCTAACAGCTTGATCGGTAGATATTCAGCTCATACTCCGCAAGCTAAAGACCTATTTATGTTAGGTTACAAGCAAGGCGACCGCATCACTATCGGCGGTTGGATAGGAGAGACTACAACGATTAGATAAATGTATGTTGCGAAAACGAAGAAACCGTTTATTGCATAAAAGCATGAGCATAACAATCGCCTTCGGGGCGATTGTTATGCTTCTTTTATTATCTTCCTGTGGCGGAAAGAAGAAAGCTATGGGTGAGGCTATCACAGAACGTGATTCCCTTCCGATGATGACAACATTGGGAGTCACCACCCTTATCTCCGATTCCGGAGTGACACGCTACAGAGTGAATACGGAAGAATGGTCGGTGTACGACCGTAAGAAACCATCCTATTGGGCCTTTGAGAAAGGCGTATATCTGGAACAGTTCGACTCTATCTTTCATATAGAAGCCAGTATCAAAGCGGATACTGCCTACTATTATGACAAAGAAAGGCTTTGGAAGCTGATAGGGAACGTAGATATACAGAACCGGAAAGGAGAGCGTTTTAATACGGAACTGTTGTACTGGAACGAAGTCACCCAAAAGGTGTATTCCGACAAGTTTATACGTATTCAACAACCGGATAGAATTATTACAGGGCATGGATTCGACTCGAACCAGCAAATGACCATATATACCATCCATAATATCGAAGGTATTTTCTATGTGGATGAGGAAGCGGGTGGTCCGCCCCAACCGGAAACAAAAGCGCTGCCGGATTCAGTGCAAAAAGATTCAGCGAAATAGGCGAAGTACTATCAATCGTACATCGTAAATCGTCTAATCGTAAATCAGAACTTATGAATATTTATATATCTCTAATTATCACCATGGTCTTCTCCGCCTTCTTTTCAGGAATGGAGATCGCCTTTGTGTCGGTAGACAAACTGCGTTTTGAGATGGAACGCAAGGGGGGAATTACGTCCCGCATCCTTTCCATCTTCTTCAAGAACCCGAATGAATTTATCTCTACCATGTTGGTGGGGAATAACATTGCCCTGGTCATCTATGGTATCCTGATGGCACAGATTATCGGCGACAATCTGCTGGCGGGATTCATTGACAATCATTTTCTGATGGTATTGGCGCAGACCGTTATTTCTACCCTTATTATTCTGGTGACCGGAGAGTTTCTGCCGAAAACAATCTTCAAAATCAATCCCAATCTGGTCTTGAATGTTTTTGCCATTCCACTGATTATTTGTTATGTCATTCTATATCCTATATCCAAACTGGCTTCCGGTTTGTCTTGTTTGTTCCTCCGTGTCTTTGGAATGAAGATCAACAAGGATGCATCCGACAGAGCGTTTGGAAAAGTCGACTTGGACTACTTCGTGCAAAGCAGTATTGATAATGCCGAGAATGAGGAGGAGCTGGATACGGAAGTGAAAATCTTCCAGAACGCTTTGGATTTCTCGAACATAAAAATCCGCGACTGTATCGTTCCGCGTACTGAAGTGGTGGCTGTTGACCTGACAACTTCACTGGACGAGTTGAAAAGCCGCTTCATCGAATCCGGAATTTCCAAGATCATTGTGTACGATGGAAATATCGACAACGTAGTGGGTTATATCCATTCGTCGGAAATGTTTCGCGCTCCGAAAAACTGGCATGAGAATGTGAAGCAAGTGCCGATTGTGCCCGAAACCATGTCCGCCAATAAACTGATGAAACTCTTTATGCAGCAGAAGAAAACGATTGCTGTAGTGGTGGATGAATTTGGCGGTACGTCCGGTATTGCATCTCTGGAAGATCTGGTAGAAGAAATCTTTGGAGATATAGAAGATGAGCACGATAATACTTCCTATATCAGCAAGCAGATTGATGAACGTGAGTATGTGTTGTCCGCCCGCTTGGAGATAGAAAAAGTCAATGAGACGTTCGGACTCGATTTGCCCGAATCGGACGATTATCTGACGGTAGGAGGACTGATTCTGAACCAATATCAGAGTTTTCCGAAGCTGCATGAAGTGGTGCGGGTAGGACGTTATCAATTCAAGATAATTAAGGTCACAGCGACAAAAATAGAACTCGTGCGATTAAAAGTCTTGGAATAATGACGATAATCAAGAAATTTTTAGCCAATAAATAGATGCATATTAGCATTTTTTGTATCTTCGTGCGCTAAAACGACAAAAGAAAGAAATAATAATAAACATAAATCGTATTAATCAAAATGGCAACGTTACAAAACATTAGGTCGAAAGGACCTCTATTGGTGATTGTTATCGGCTTGGCGCTGTTTGCTTTCATTGCGGGTGACGCATGGAAAGTGATGCAGCCGCATCAGGCGCATGACGTAGGTGAGGTGAACGGAGACGCTCTTTCCGCTCAAGAGTATCAGAATTTGGTAGAAGAATATACCGAAGTGGTGAAACTCATGCGTGGAGTGAACGCCTTGAATGACGAACAGACCAATCAGGTGCGCGATGAAGTATGGCGTTCCTACGTAAACAATAAACTGATTGAAAAAGAAGCAAAAGCACTCGGACTGACTGTTTCTGCTGCTGAAATTCAGGACATCCTGAAAGCCGGTGTTCATCCTTTGTTGAGACAAACTCCTTTCCAGAATCCGCAAACAGGTGCTTTTGACAAGGATATGTTGAACAAATTCCTCGTAGAATATGCCAAAATGAGCGAATCACAGATGCCGGCACAGTATGCTGAACAATACAACAACATGTATAAATACTGGACATTCATTCAGAAAACTTTGATTGAAAGCCGTCTGGCAGAGAAATACCAGGCATTGGTGTCTAAAGCTCTTCTTTCTAATCCGGTGGAAGCACAGGATGCTTTCGACGCAAGAGTAAACCAGTACAATGTGTTGATGGCTGGTATTCCTTACTCTTCTGTGGTAGATTCTACAATTGTAGTGAAAGAATCGGAACTGAAAGATTTGTATAACAAGAAGAAAGAACAATTCAAGCAATATCAGGAAACTCGTGACGTCAAATATATTGATGTACAGGTAACTGCAAGTGCTGAAGATAGAGCAGCTATCCAGAAAGAAGTAGACGAAGCTACTGCACAGTTGGCTACTACTACGGATGATTATACTTCTTTTATCCGTTCGGTTGGCTCGGAAGCTCCTTATGTAGACTTGTTCTACAACAAGACTGCTTTCCCGTCAGATGTAGTTGCACGTTTGGACTCTGCTTCTGTTGGTGTTATTTATGGTCCTTACTATAACGGAACCGACAATACAATCAACTCTTTCAAGATAGTTGCTAAAGCTGCTGCTGCCGACTCTGTGGAATTCCGTCAGATTCAGGTATACGCAGAAGATGCAGTGAAGACAAAGACATTGGCTGACAGTATCTATAACGCTATCAAAGGCGGTGCTAACTTTGCGGACCTTGCAAAGAAATACGGTCAGACAGGTGACGCTAATTGGTTGACTTCTGCACAATATGAAGGTGCACAGATAGATGGTGACAACCTGAAGTTCATCTCTGCTATCAACAATGCAAGTGTGAACGAACTGGTGAACTTGCCGATGGGACAAGCAAATGTAATCCTTCAGGTGACTAACAAGAAATCTGTGAAAGATAAATATAAAGTAGCTGTAATCAAGCGTGAAGTAGAGTTCAGCAAAGAAACTTACAACCGTGCTTATAATGATTTCAGCCAGTTTATCGCAGCTAACCCTAGTGTAGAAAAGATGGTGGCTAACGCTGAAGAAGCTGGTTACAGATTGCTCGACAGAATGGATTTGAGCAGCTCTGAACATAACATCGGTGGCGTGAGAGGCACAAAAGAGGCTTTGAGATGGACATTTGATAAAGCGAAACCGGGTGATGTTTCCGGCTTGTATGAATGTGGCGAAAGCGATCACCTGATGGTGGTAGGTCTGGTAAGCATTAAGCCGGAAGGATACCGTCCGTTGAAAGCTGTACAGGATCAGTTGAGAGCTGAAATCGTAAAAGACAAGAAAGCTGAAAAGATCATGGCTGACATGAAAGCTGCCAATGCAACTTCATTCAACCAGTACAAAGATATGGCTAATGCAGTCAGCGACTCTTTGAAGATGGTTACTTTTGCAGCTCCTGCTTATGTATCGGCATTGCGTAGCAGCGAACCGTTGGTAGGTGCTTATGCTTCTGTTGCTGCAGAAAATCAGTTGAGTGCTCCTATTAAAGGTAACGCCGGAGTATTTGTATTGCAAGTATACGGTAAAGACAAGTTGAACGAAACATTCGACGCAAAAGCTGAAGAAGCTACGCTGACTAACATGCACGCACGTTTTGCCAGCCGTCTGATGAATGACTTGTATCTGAAAGCAAACGTAAAAGATACACGTTTCCTGTTCTTCTAAGGAAGTATAGGAAATAGATATTCGGGCACGGATTACACGGATTTGCGCGGTTTTAATTGATAAAGAACCGCGAGTCCGTGTAATCCGTGTCTTTTTTTTATTGTCGTTTTCCGTTTATGATCTTTGTTATCTGATTAAATTTCCATATCTTGCCAGTCTTTATCAATCGAGTCTGTGAAATATTTCATTAACTAATACAAATCTATATTATGATAAAACAACTTGCCCAGTATTCAGTACCCGCTGAAAATTCACGTGTTATTCGTGTGTTCCTTTCGTCAACGTTCAGAGATATGGAAATGGAGCGTTCTGCATTAGTCAAACTATTTAAGGGTTTGCAAGTGAAGGCTGCCAGTCGTGGTGTTACCATTTCATTGGTCGACCTGCGTTGGGGGATCACAGAAGAAGATGCAAAAAGTGGCAAGGTGGTTGAAATCTGTTTGAAAGAAATAGTGCATTCCCGGCCTTTCTTCATTGGCATGGTAGGCGAACGCTATGGATGGTGTCCCAGTTATGAAGATTTATCGCAGACTTTCAGTGATAGCCTGGAATATAGTTGGGTGGAAGATGATTTGAATAATCGTTTGAGTGTGACAGAGATGGAAATGCAGTTTGGGGTATTGCGCAATCCCAATCCGTTGCATGCCTATTTTTATATCAAGCAGTCTGCTACTGATCTCTCTTGTCCTAAAGAAGAGTTTCATAAACTGCAACACCTTAAAGAGTGTATTTTGCAGCAGGATCGTTATCCTGTGCAAGAGTATGATTCGCCCGAGCAGTTATGTCAATTTGTAGAATCTGCTTTCACAGAATTGCTCGAACAAGAGTTTCCTGATGTATTGACTGTTGAAGATAACCAGGCGTTGCAAGAACAGTTAACCCGTAATGAACTCTTATTTAATTATCATCCAATACCTGAAGCGGATCAGGCTTTTTCCGATTTCTTAGCTGCGGATGAGCAACGGTGTCTCGTTGTAACGGGTGATGGTGGTCTTGGTAAGAGTGCTCTGCTGGCTCATTGGAGTGATTGGGTGAATAATGATATGCAGATGATTCCCATATATCATCGATTGGATAATACTACGCTGTCTTCTTATCCGGAGACTTTGGTGAGGGCATTAGCTGCAAAATGCCAGAATGCACTCAAATGTCAGACTTTAGGTGAAGAAGATTTGTTTACCGCTGAAGTTTCAAAGGAATCTGATTCAACTCAAGGTACAGCCAGATCGATTCTGGACATTGTGAGAGAATCAATGGTGTTTGGGAATAATGTATTGGACGGTTTTTCAGAAAACACACTTCGAAATATTAAAGAGATTGAGGAAGATTTGAATTCTATTCAAAAGTTCAGTCAGTTGTGGGCTGCGCTAGGGAGATCAAAATATGCTATCATTTTATTGATTGATGACATCAGTTATCTAAATTCAACGGAAGTATCTCTGTTTTCTTTATTCGGATCTATACCGTCTAATGTGAAGGTAGTATTAAGTTTTGCTGCATCATCCACTGCATATTTGCCTTTTGTCCAGAACGGGTACAGTCATTATCGGTTGAATGGCTTTTCGCAGGCTGATGCAAAGTCGTTTTCAAAACAATATTTGTCTACTTATTCTAAAGCTCTGTCTGCACAGCAAGAAGATATTCTTAGCTCGTGGGTGCTGGCTAAACAACCGCGCTGCTTAAATGTATTGCTCAATGAATTGGTTTCGTTTGGCCAATATGATACTCTTAGTGAATATATGAGTGGATATTGTCAGATAAACGAGATTACCCAATTCTACGACAGCGTGCTCCGGCGTTTGTCATCTGATTATGGTTTCGATAGGATTGGAAGGGCACTTTTAATGCTTTCACTTACTTTAGAGGGATTTACCGAAGATGAAGTAAAGAGTATGACAGGAATTAATCAGCTGCTTTGGTCGCAGTTGAGAGTGGAAATGAGTAGTTGGCTCACCAACAAAGGGGGACGATATTGCATTTGTGATACGCAAATGATAGAGGCAATTGAACGGTATTTTGCTCAAGATGACGTGTCTATAGACGAGTGTCGCAAGGAGATAATTCTTGCTCTTCTGGATGATAGCGATACTCTTTCTCATCCATTAACTTTTGCTGATTATAACTATCGCATGAAACAGTTTTGTTACCATGACTCTTATCGCTATCAAGTGGAAATTACTTATCAAAGTTATAAGATGCAACATTGGGACTTTTTAAGAGATTGGATCTGTGATGCGGAAACCTTCGAAATTCTGTATCGCACTAATTATTCTCTATTAGAAGATTGCTGGAAGGCGATAATGAACGATAACCCTTCGCTTACGCCTGCAGCCTATGCTGAATTGGACTTTGGTCAGATTGACTCTTTTTTGATTCCTGTCATTGCTAATGACATGGCTACTTTCTTGAGCAGCTCTTTCCACCTGACGAAGGCGGCGATGGAGGTGAGCGAGAAGAGTATGGAAGGAGAAGCGATACCGTTAATTGCCAAGTCGGTATTAAAGATGAACGAAGGATGCCGGTACGCCCGCAATGAAGAATACGAAACAGCATGCGACTGTTTCTTGAAAGCATTGGTGATGCAGGAAAGTATTATACCAACTCCGGAATTGGAGATTGCCAATACCTGTCGGAATCTGGGTCTGGCATATTACTACAATGAGCAATACAATGAAGCTGTGATTTATTTGAATAGGGCGCTTAATTATCATGCGGCTTCTACTGACGAGAAGAGTCAGGCAGAAGTTATTGAACTTTCCGAATTCTTGGCTTATTGTGATTATTATAGGGATGAGGAAGAGAGTGCCGCCAATAAATTCCGGAAAGTGGCTGAAATGCACGAATCTTTGAATGGCAGACTGTCGAGTGGAGTGGCTAAATGTTTGCGTATGCAGGGAAAATGTCTTTATTATATTAAGCGATATGATGAAGCGTGGAGTTTGGTGAATGAGGCGTTGGGTATTGCTATACAGATAGATAATAGGAAACAGATCGTGGCTTGTCACAAAGAGTTGTATCATTTGTGCAAGGAGTTTAAGCGGGTGATGAAGGAGCGTGGAGATGAACAAAGTTCTACTTTATTTTTCCGTGAGTCTCTTCTGCATGAAAAGTTTTTCAGTGAAAAGCCGCGTCTGGCTGAATTAACTGTCCGTTACGAGGCATTGAGATGTGATATTATGCGACAATATTATGAGAATAAGGAGTATGGGAACGTAATTCGTATTGCAACGACTTTGGATATTCACGAGGATATTGATCCTGATGTTTCTAGTGAGGTCTGTTACTACGAAGCGCAAGCTTATGCAAAGATGGAAAATTATCCAATGGCGAAAGATGCTTTCTCCAGAGAGCTTGAACTGCGAAAGAAGTACTTGGGGTGGGAGGACGATCATACGATTCTGGCTTGTCAAAATCTAGGGGTTTTACACAGTTTTTGTAATGAACGGGAAGATGCGTTGGCCTGTTTTCGTGAGGCATACGATCACGAAGTGAAAAAGAATGGTAGTGACTCGGAAATGGCGAAAAAGCTGCTTCAATATATAGATGTAGTTCGTTCATAACTTGGGTATACTTTCCTTTTTTGTTAACTTTTGCATTCTCGCTGTACGGAAATCGACTTAATTTCCTTACATTTGCAAATATAATCGATCAACAGAAAGAAGAATGTCTAAATATCCCCTTTTAGGAATGACCCTTGTGGAGCTTCAATCATTGGCAAAAAGACTGGGTATGCCCAACTTTGCTGCCAAACAGATTGCATCCTGGCTTTACGAAAAGAAAGTAGCCTCGATTGATGAAATGACTAATCTGTCATTGAAACACCGGGAGTTGCTCAAGCAGAACTATGAGGTGGGAGCAGTTGCTCCGGTAGATGAAATGCGCTCTGTAGATGGCACGGTGAAGTATCTTTATAAAGTGGGTGAGAATCATTTTGTAGAGTCGGTTTATATTCCGGATGACGACCGGGCAACGTTGTGCGTGTCTTCACAAGTAGGTTGCAAGATGAACTGTAAGTTCTGCATGACGGGTAAACAAGGCTATACCGCCAACCTGACCGCCAGTCAGATCATCAACCAGATTCATTCGCTGCCGGAACGCGACAAACTGACCAATGTCGTGATGATGGGAATGGGTGAACCGCTTGATAATTTGGATGAGGTGCTGAAAGCATTGGAACTACTGACCGCTAACTACGGCTATGCCTGGAGCCCGAAGCGTATCACGCTCTCTACAGTCGGACTACGGAAAGGATTGCAGCGTTTTATCGAAGAAAATGATTGCCATCTCGCCATCAGTCTTCACTCTCCGTTGACAGCTCAACGCTCCGAATTGATGCCGGCAGAAAGAGCATATTCGATCACCGAGATGGTGGAACTGTTAAAAAACTATGATTTTAGCAAACAACGTCGACTTTCATTTGAATATATTGTTTTTAAAGGGCTTAATGATTCGCAGGTCTATGCCAAAGAGTTACTGAAGCTTCTTCGCGGACTGGATTGCAGAGTGAATCTGATTCGTTTTCATGCCATACCGGGGGTAGACCTCGAAGGAGCGGATATGGATACGATGACCCGTTTTCGTGATTATCTGACGTCACACGGGCTTTTCACCACCATCCGTTCTTCAAGAGGAGAAGATATTTTTGCAGCTTGTGGTATGTTGTCGACAGCGAAACAGGAAGAAAAGATTGAGAGTTAATATATAAAACCGAACATCATGAAAAAGTACTTTTTTTATTTAAGCATCGCTTTGGTAGCCTTTGTCGTTGCTTCTTGTGGTCTGAAAGGAAATCACACCTCTAGTGGTCGTGCTTACGAACTTTTAGTTGTAGTAGATCACGGTGTTTGGGATCGTGCTGCCGGAAGGGCCTTGCATGATGCGCTTGATTCTGATGTGCCTGGTTTGCCGCAGTCGGAACCTTCTTTCCGGATTATGTATACTTCACCGAAGGACTATGATTCTACGTTGAAACTGATACGTAACATTATTATTGTAGATATACAGGATATATATACGAAAGCATCTTTCAAATATGCGAAAGACGTATATGCCAATCCGCAAATGATATTGACTATCCAGGCTCCGAACGAAGAAGAGTTTGAAAAGTTTGTGGAAGAGAATAGAAAGACGATTGTCGACTTCTTTACCCGTGCGGAAATGAACCGTCAGATTACGTTATTGGAAGAAAAACACAGTAACTTTATCTCCAACAAAGTGGATAGTCTGTTCGGCTGCAACATCTGGTTGCCTTCCGAACTGACCAATTCTAAAACCGGTGAGGACTTTTTCTGGGCTTCTACCAACACAGGTACTGCCGACCGTAATTTTGTGATGTACTCTTATCCTTATACTGACAAAGATACATTTACGAAAGAATATTTTGTACACAAACGTGACTCTGTGATGCAGGCCAATATCCCCGGATTCAAAGAAGGTGTTTATATGTCGACTGACAGCTTGCTGACTGACGTTCGTCCCATCAATGTACAGAACAGCTACACGATGGAAGCACGCGGCTTGTGGCGTATGAAGGGCGATTTTATGGGTGGCCCATACGTTTCCCACACTCGTCTGGACGAGAAAAACCAACGAATTATTACAGCAGAAATATTTGTTTATTCACCTGATAAAATGAAACGCAACCTGGTACGCCAGATGGAAGCATCTCTTTATACACTGAAACTTCCGAATGAGGTTCAGCAGAATCAGATTCCATTGGGAGGTGTATCCAAGGCGGCAGCGGAACAAACTAAAAAATAAAAACATGGAAGATAACAAGATAAGAATAGGTATCACCCAGGGAGATATTAACGGGGTGGGCTATGAGGTGATTCTGAAGACATTTTCTGACCCTACAATGTTGGAACTATGTACTCCGATCATTTACGGTTCACCGAAAGTAGCGGCTTATCATCGTAAAGCGTTGGACATACAGACGAATTTCAGTATCGTCAACTCTGCTACCGAAGCTGGATACAATCGCTTGAGTGTGGTGAACTGTACGGATGATGAGGTGAAAGTGGAATTTTCCAAACCCGATCCCGAAGCGGGTAAAGCTGCGCTGGGAGCCTTGGAACGTGCTATTGAAGAATATCGCGAAGGTTTGATCGACGTCATCGTGACAGCTCCGATCAACAAACATACGATTCAGTCGGAAGAGTTCTCATTCCCCGGACATACGGAATATATCGAAGAACGTCTGGGTAACGGCAATAAATCATTAATGATTTTGATGAAGAATGACTTCCGGGTAGCTTTGGTTACGACGCATATCCCTGTCAGAGAGATTGCCACTACGATTACCAAAGAACTGATTCAGGAGAAGCTGATGATATTCCATCGTTGTCTGAAACAAGATTTCGGCATCGGTGCTCCGCGTATTGCGGTACTCTCTCTCAACCCTCACGCCGGAGACGGTGGTTTGTTGGGAATGGAAGAACAGGAAGTGATTATTCCTGCCATGAAAGAAATGGAAGAGAAAGGAATCCTTAGCTATGGTCCTTATGCGGCCGATGGCTTTATGGGTTCAGGCAATTATACTCATTTTGACGGTATCCTGGCAATGTATCACGATCAGGGGCTGGCTCCGTTCAAAGCATTGGCTATGGAAGACGGAGTGAACTATACGGCAGGTCTGCCGGTGGTACGTACTTCTCCGGCTCATGGCACTGCTTATGATATTGCAGGCAAGGGAGTGGCTTGTGAAGATTCCTTCCGTCAGGCAATTTATGTTGCCATCGACGTGTTCCGTAATCGTCAGCGGGAAAGAGTGGCTCGTGCCAATCCGTTGCGTAAACAGTATTACGAGAAACGTGATGATAGTGATAAACTGAAACTGGATACAGTAGACGAAGATTAAAAACAAGTAATGACAAGAGCAGAGATACAACAAGTGAAACAACGTTTCGGTATTATAGGTAATACCGAAGCATTGTCGCGCGCCATAGATGTTGCCATTCAGGTAGCTCCTACCGATTTGTCTGTGCTGATTACCGGAGAAAGTGGAGTCGGAAAAGAAAGTTTTCCGCAGATTATTCATCAATATAGCCGGAGGAAGCACGGACAGTATATTGCTGTCAACTGTGGTGCTATTCCGGAGGGTACGATTGATTCCGAACTGTTCGGGCATGAGAAGGGTGCGTTTACGGGTGCGATTGGCGAACGGAAAGGGTACTTTGGCGAAGCCGACGGTGGTACTATTTTCCTTGATGAAGTAGGGGAGTTGCCGATGCCTACCCAGGCGCGTTTGCTCCGTGTGTTGGAGAGTGGCGAGTTTATAAAAGTAGGTTCGTCCAAAGTGCAAAAGACGGATGTTCGTATTGTGGCAGCTACCAATGTCAATCTCACACAAGCAATTGCCGAAGGACGTTTCCGTGAAGATTTATATTACCGGTTGAATACGGTACCTATCCAGATTCCTCCTTTGCGTGAACGTGGAGATGATGTGCTCCTGCTGTTCCGTAAGTTTTCCGCAGACTTTGCAGAGAAATACCGGATGCCCGCTATTCAGCTGACGGAGGATGCCAAGAAAGAATTGCTGGCTTATCCGTGGCCCGGTAACGTGCGCCAGCTGAAGAACATCACCGAGCAAATATCCATTATTGAAACAAACAGGGAGATCACTGCCGCCATCTTGCAGAATTATCTTCCCGCACAAAATATGCAACGTCTTCCCGCACTGATGGGAACACGCGAAAGTAAAGGCTTTGAAAGTGAACGGGAGATTCTTTATTCCGTCCTGTTCGATATGCGCCAGGAGGTAGCGGAGTTGAAGAAGATGGTACACAACCTGATGGCTGAACGTGCCGGACAGGTGGGGCAGGTAGGACAAGTGGGAACGGTGGTTACTACTCCGGTAGTGACGACACACCAGCCTTCGGTACCTGCAATCATTCATACCATGCAGCCTGCCGTTTGCAAGGATGATGACGACATACAAGACACGGAAGAATATGTAGAAGAACCTCCTTTGTCACTGGACGAAGTGGAAAAAGAAATGATACGCAAAGCACTTGAAAGGCATCATGGAAAGCGGAAAAGTGCGGCTAAGGACTTGAATATTTCCGAGCGTACACTTTATAGAAAAATAAAAGAATATGAATTGGATTAAGAAAATAATACGCCCTTTGGTACTGTTCGTTTTACCGTTGGTAGTCATTGCGTGCACTGTCTCCTATAAGTTTAACGGATCGTCTATCAATTATGATAAGGTAAAGACTATTTCGATAGCCGACTTCCCGATCAAGTCGGAGTATGTGTATGCTCCGTTGGCGACTAAGTTTAATGAAGACCTGAAAGATATCTTCATCCGGCAAACCCGTCTGCAACTGCTCAAACCGAGTCAGAATGCCGACTTACAGATTGACGGAGAAATTACAGGGTATAATCAGTATAACCAGGCAGTATCTGCCGACGGTTACTCTTCGGAAACAAAGTTGACTATCACCGTCAATGTACGATTTGTCAATAATACTAATCATGCCGAAGACTTTGAACAACAGTTTTCTGCTTTCCGTACCTACGACTCTACCCAGTTGCTGACTGCCGTACAGGACGGATTGATTGCTGAAATGTCTAAAGAGATCACCGACCAAATTTTTAATGCAACTGTAGCAAACTGGTAATATAAATGACTGCTGTTAACTTTCAACAATGGATACAGCATCCCGAGATGCTGAATAGGGATACTTTATACGAACTGCGCAATCTTCTTGCGAGGTATCCGTATTTTCAGTCGCTTCGTCTGCTGTATTTGAAAAACCTGTATGTTCTCCATGATATTAGTTTCGGTGGGGAACTGCGAAAAGCGGTTCTTTACATTGCAGACAGACGGCAGTTGTTCCAGTTGATTGAAGGTGACCGCTATGATGTGCAGGCGCGGAAAAAAGGAGTACCCCTCACGGAGGTACTGAAAGACGAGCCGTCTGTAGATCGCACATTGGCATTGATTGACGCTTTCTTGTCCACAGTACCCGAAGAAGTAGCGGCCCAGACCGGCTTCGACTATTCGATGGATTATACTTCCTATCTTTTGGAGGAGACTCCGGCTACGGAACAGCCTTCAGAAGAAACGCCCAAACTCAAAGGCTACGAACTGATTGACGATTTTATAGAAAAGAGTGAGAGTGACTCCCCCCTCTGCATGAAGCCGTTAAGAGAAGAAGCGGTATTTTCCGCAGATGCTTCGGACGAGGTATGCGAAGAAGAAACGACGGAGGAAGAAGAGGAAGACGACAGCTGTTTCACGGAAACTTTAGCAAAAATCTATGTTAAACAGCAACGATATTCAAAAGCTCTTGAAATAATTAAAAAATTAAGCTTGAAATATCCAAAAAAAAATGCTTACTTTGCAGACCAAATCAGATTTTTGGAGAAATTGATTATTAACGCTAATTCAAAATAACTAAAAATGTACTTATTATTCGTTATCTTAATGGTTATTGCAGCCTTGTTGATGTGTTTCATCGTGCTGATTCAGAACTCAAAAGGAGGCGGACTTGCTTCTGGTTTCTCTTCATCTAACGCCATCATGGGCGTACGCAAGACTACAGACTTTCTGGAAAAAGCAACATGGGGCCTGGCCATCTTTATGGTTGTAATGAGCATTGCTACTGCTTATGTAGTTCCTCGTTCTGCAGTTGTTAAAGATGCAGTGTTGGAACAGGCACAGAAAGAACAACAGACTAACCCGTATAACTTACCCGCAGGTACGGCTGCGCCGCAAACTGAAGCTCCTGCTACCAATGCACCTGCTACAGAAACTCCGGCACCGGCTGAAACTCCTGCTCCTAAAGCAGAGTAATTTGCTCCGCCGTCAGGTAAGGCTTTGGGATAAAACCATTTAAGGGAAGGTGCAGACGGATGCTGCATTTCTTTGATATTTAAGTGCGGATTACGCAGATTACACGGATTTTCAATGTTCCGAGTGGTCAGTGTAATCCGCACTTAACTTTTTCTTGTAAAAACAATCTCTTTGTGATAGAAACAAACGAGATTTAACTACCTTTGTTGGCTGTATAAGATTATTAACTACTTTTTAAATATAACAATGACAGAACATTTGAAACAGAAACTGAATGACTCCCCCGTACTCCGATGGAGTGTTCTAGCATTGGTCGCATTTACTATGCTATGCGGCTATTTCCTCACCGACGTAATGTCTCCTCTAAAACCCATGCTTGAGAAAGAACTATTATGGGATAGTCTTGATTATGGATTCTTTACAAGCGCTTACGGTTGGTTTAACGTATTCTTGTTGATGCTGATCTTCGGTGGTATCATTTTGGACAAAATGGGAGTTCGTTTCACCGGAATGGGAGCTTGCTTATTGATGGTGTTTGGTTGTGGCTTGAAATACTATGCGATTTCTACTACTTTTCCAGAAGGTGCCATGCTCTTCGGATTCAAAACACAGGTGACGTTGGCTGCATTGGGATATGCTATCTTTGGTGTAGGTGTGGAGATTGCCGGTATCACTGTTTCCAAGATTATAGTGAAATGGTTCAAGGGCAAGGAAATGGCATTGGCTATGGGACTTGAAATGGCTACGGCACGTATCGGAACAACTCTGGCGATGGTATTGACAGTTCCTTTGGCAGACTTCTTCGGATATACGGACGAGGGTGGTGCATTCCATACCAATATTCCTGCTCCTATTCTGTTTTGTCTGATTATGCTGTGTGTAGGTACCATTGCTTTCTTCCTTTATACTTTCTACGATAAGAAATTGGATGCTTCTTTGGATGCAGAAGGCTTGGAACCGGAAGAACCGTTCCGTATGAAAGACATTGTGTACATCATCACAAATAAAGGATTCTGGTTGATCGCATTACTATGCGTATTGTTCTACTCGGCCGTATTCCCCTTTATCAAATATGCTGCCGACTTGATGGTGCAGAAATATAATGTAGATCCTAAACTGGCGGGGACGATTCCCGGATTGTTGCCGATTGGTGCAATTATCCTGACTCCGTTGTTCGGTTCGTTATATGACCGTATCGGCAAGGGAGCCACATTGATGGTGATCGGATCATTGATGCTAATTTTTGTACATACCATGTTTGCCCTGCCTATACTGAATATATGGTGGTTTGCTACTATTATAATGATTATATTGGGATTTGCTTTCTCACTGGTGCCTTCGGCTATGTGGCCTTCTGTTCCGAAGATTATTCCGGAAAAACAGCTGGGTACTGCTTACGCTTTGATTTTCTGGGTACAGAACTGGGGACTGATGGGTGTTCCTTTGTTAATCGGATGGGTATTGAATACTTATTGCAAAGGTCCGGTGGTAGACGGTGCACAGACTTATGATTACACATTGCCGATGACTATTTTTGCTCTCTTTGGTGTACTTGCTCTGATTGTTGCTTTGATGTTGAAAGCAGAGAATAAGAAGAAAGGATACGGTTTGGAAGAGGCAAATATCCAAAAGTAACAGTTACAATTCGAAGTAACGTTATAAATCCGAGAGTATAAGATTTGAAAATAAAAGAGGGTTAGTATTAATGCTCTGAAATAAAAAAAAGAATTATGGCTGCCAAAGAGAAAATAAACCTGTTAGAGGTCATTCCTTGTCGCAGTGAACATATTACAGCAGAAAGGGAAGGGGAGACGATTGTGCTCTCCTTTCCCCGTTTTAAATATCCGTGGATGCAACGCTTCCTTGTACCGGCAGGAATGTCGAAAGAACTTCATGTGCGATTGGAAGAACACGGTACGGCTGTATGGGAACTGATAGATGGAAAACGTACTGTTCGTGAGATCATAGAAGGGCTCGCAGATCATTTTCAAAATGAAGCGGGATACGAGTCTCGTGTATCGGCTTATCTTTCTCAAATGCAGAAAGATGGATTTATAAAACTTTTTATTAATTGACTTAATCAGATGATAGGTGATAAATGATAGTTACTATACGGCATAATAGCTAGTTATATGATAGTGCAGCCTCCTAAGGAGGTTTATCAAATATCCCGTTTAAAGATATGAAAAAAGGCAACTGATTCGTAATGATGTAGTTGCCTTTTTAGTATTTTGAGAATATCTTTAGTTACTTATATTTCTTATTTACTGAATATCCCTTATCATTTAGGAAGCATCTCCCATCTATCATTTATCACCTATCATCTAATAAATTATCTAATTAAGGAAAATAGCCCAGAATATGACAGCAGTTGCAATGAGGACTCCCATAATAATAAGCGTCCCCCAAACGAAATAATTGCTGTCCTTTTCTTTCTTTTTCTCCGAGTCGTGGATGATACGTCCCATTTCCTCGGGAGTGGTGTTGGGCAGTGGATAAGGCTCGTTGGTGCGGTTTAAGTGCTTCAGTTTGTCGTTGGCACGTTCACGGCGTAGACGGGAAGCCTCTCGCCCTTCGCTAAGCCGACGTATCATGTCGAGCATGTGTCCTTCACCACCCATATTCTTTGCCCTTTAGAAGTTTACTATTTGCCTTCTTCTCTATCCACTTTTAACAATCCTCCCGTATTCGGATCAAAATAAACTTTGATTGTAGAATTCTTATTGAATAAGACAGGAGCCAGATATTCTATCACACCGAATTGAGTAATAGGAAGTTCACCTTCGTAAAGTTTCTTTTTACCGTCGGTCAATGTAACCATTGCTTGTCCGGGCACGTTGTAGGCGATTCCATCCAAATCTTTCTTCTTCTTACCGTCTTCCTGTGGAATCTTGACAGATTTCAGGTCTTTCAAGCTGATATAAAACGGAGTTCCTGCCAGATCGTTGTTGGCAACTACACCCAGTTTCTTGGAGAAGCGGAAAGCAACTTCGTTGTTAAATTCCTTGTCCGGAGTAAGACGGACGGTGAATGTCTTCTCTTCCTTATCACGAGTGCCGGAGAACATTTGCGTCATTGCTTCTTCCTGTGCATTCAGATTATCAAGCATAATTTTAAGCTGTGCTCCGTCTGAAGGCATATTGTCAGCTTGTCCACGCAATAAGGCATTCTTGCTTTCGCGGATGTTATAGATCTCTTTAGCCACCAGTTCAGCCATCTTCGCGGTAGAACTGGCCATCAGAATTTCTTCGGTCAGGAATTCGCGGGGATTCGCTGTTTTTGAGAGGACAGTGGGAGCAGGAGCTGTTTTCTTGTCTGAACTGCTTTTGCTGTAAGGCACATTGATGGTTTTCACGATGCCGTCCTCTGTCAGTTCCATGAGTGGTGCTACTGTTTTATCCTTCAATTTTACGAAGTAAGTAGTTTCGCTGTTGGGTACACCTACAGATTTCACTTTCACACTAGCCAGTTCCCAATACTCTTCGGGTTCGGTGGAGACATTGGCCAATCGCAGGTAACGATCAGCGTATTTGCTGAATTCTCCTGGAGTATAGTTGACTTTGTTGGCTTTTATTTCAAGCTCTATTTGGGTTTTGGGAAGACTGTAAACTACTCCGTAATCTTTTCCCCGGGTAACTCCCGTCAGTACTTCGGTTTGTGCATAGGCGGACGTTGCCATCAGTAGTCCCGCTGCTATAATCAACTTTTTCATATTCGGTTCTTTTTAACTGGTTTTGAAAACAAAGTTAATGAAGTTATTGAAAAAACTGTAAGTTCTTAACTTTTATTCGCTTACAAGTCGCCATGCTGTCGGTAGACAGGTGATAATATCGCTTGCGATCATTCCGATCATTCCCTGCTTCTTTTGAGCAACATCGCCCGCCAATCCGTGAATGTAAGTGCCGATTTTAGCAGCTTCTTCGGTTGGATAACCTTGGGCAAGCAGTGCCAGGATTACTCCGGTCAATACGTCACCACTACCTCCGGTTGCCATTCCGGGATTTCCGGTCGGATTGAAGAAACATTTGCCTTCGGGGGTGATGATGGCAGAATAGGCTCCTTTTAAAATAATGTGTACATGAGCGGCACGAGCCAACTCGCAAGCTTTCATCAGACGTTCGTAAGAATCCTGACATTTGCCGGTCAGACGTTCCAGCTCCTTCGGATGTGGGGTGAGGATGGAACCTTTCGGCAGATGTGTAAGTGCGTGGCGGTGGTTGGCTAGGATATTAAGTGCGTCGGCGTCTACTACAACAGGGGCTTGGCAGTGTTCCAGTTGTTCCAATAGGGCAGCTTCCGTTTCTTCATTTCGTCCCAGTCCCGGGCCGATGCCGACTGCTTGATAATCATCTGTGTCGGTGGGTACGGCAAAACAGGTCTCGTTAGCGTCGGTTTCTACGATTGCTTCGGGTATGGAAGTCTGCAAGATGTCGTTGTTACACATTGGTGCATGAACGGTCAGCAGTCCTACTCCCGAACGGAGGCAGGCACGGGCAGCCAGAGCGGAAGCTCCTGCCATTCCTTTTGAACCGGCTATTAATAGTGCATGACCAAAGTTTCCCTTGTGGGCAAACTGTTTACGTGGTTTGATGAGTGAACGGATATCCTCTATTTCCAACATCTCGTAGTTTGTTTCCGTCTCTTCAATGCCGTCCTCGCTCAATTGGATATCCAATAATTCCCATTCTCCTACAAATTCAGTGTTTTCAGCGAACAGAAAGGCCAGCTTCGGCAGTTGCAGACTGAAGGTAACGTCGGCACGGATAATATTGGTTTTTACGTTGAATGTGTTTTCTTCTCCCATCAGTCCGGAAGGAATGTCAATGGCTACTACCATGGCAGGGGAAGAATTGATGTATTTCACTACGGCAGCGAATCCTCCGCTCAACGGCTTGTTCAGGCCGGAACCGAATAATCCATCAATAACCAGATGATCGGGCGTCAGGACAGGAGGAACGAATTGGGTACTAATTTCGTGGAATGTCACTTCTTCCATCATTTCTACCAGTTCTTTATTAGTCTGGCAGTCGGGCGAAAGTTCTCCCTTTGGGTTGAAGAGATATACTTCGATCTTATACCCTTTTTCAGCCATCATGCGGGCTACGGCAAGAGCGTCTCCGCCATTATTTCCCGGTCCGGCAAAGATGGTGACCGGTGTTTCCATATTCCATCTGTCTGTGATGGCTTTAGTTAATGCGGTTGCTGCACGTTCCATCAGGTCGATTGATGCAATAGGTTCGTTCTCAATAGTATAAGCGTCCAATTTCTTGATACTGCTGCTTGGAAATATTTTCATTGCGATGTTCTTTTAGTTTTCGGATTACAAATGTACATGATTCTTCTGACTTTTCCCGTTTGTTGTGGGAAGAAAACTTATTAATTATAAGGAGATGAGCTGCAGGGAATAGGGAAATAAGTTGTTCCTGACCCATAGCAAAGTTCTTTTCTATGGGTTGCAAAGTTTTTGAGTATAGGAAGAAAACTATAATTGCAACCTTTGATTATATAAATGAAGCTTTCATTTATATAAACGAAAGCTTTGTTTTTATAAATGCAACTTGCATTTATAGATTTGGGTTAGTGAAACAGGGCAGACGCATTAAATATTTTACTATTTCATAAGGGATTATATT
>NZ_QSUR01000089.1:835-1519 GCF_003439055.1 Bacteroides sp. OM05-10AA | reverse complement strand
AAACGACGAGAGGGATACACATTATTATATCACACGCGGGCGCGTAGATACGCCGGGAATCAGTTTGCATTAGGGAGCAATTAAAGAATCAGTTCATAAAAATAAGAGGAAAGAAAGATAGATATAAGGATAGTGGTTTTATAGCAAATTCCATTCCTTAGTTTGATTCATTAATATGATACTTATATGAGAATGATACGTAGAATCTTCACTTTGCTGAAAAGGATTTTTCTTTTTTATTTCTCATGTTCTCATAATATACATAATAATCAGCTGTGAATCAAACAGATAATACTATGAGAAATAAAACACGAAAGGGCATTTCTCATAGTATTGCCATGATTTAGTCTGCAAAATAGAGCATTTCTCATAGGGTTTAAACCATTTCTCATCTTATTCTCATACTCCGTCTATACATTTTACTCATTTCTCACACAGTATAATTGTAGTTTTTCCGGACTTTTGTCGGATTTACGATTACTCCTTTCCTTCTTCGGTTTTATTAAGCAACTTCTTGCTATTTACTGCTTTCCTGTATGTTATTCACCTTATACCTTTATGTTTTTCCCTAATCATTGTTATTTCTTCCTACCACTATTCGTATCGTTGCACTCTAGTGAACAGATCGTTGCACTGGAGTGAACGGTTCTATCCACTCTAGTGGAACGATTCAGATACCGGTAA
>NZ_QSUR01000089.1:0-825 GCF_003439055.1 Bacteroides sp. OM05-10AA | reverse complement strand
CCGTCTATACATTTTACTCATTTCTCACACAGTATAATTGTAGTTTTTCCGGACTTTTGTCGGATTTACGATTACCCCTTTCCTTCTTCGGTTTTATTAAGCAACTTCTTGCTATTTACTGCTTTCCTGTATGTTATTCACCTTATACCTTTATGTTTTTCCCTAATCATTGTTATTTCTTCCTACCACTATTCGTATCGTTGCACTCTAGTGAACAGATCGTTGCACTGGAGTGAACGGTTCTATCCACTCTAGTGGAACGATTCAGATACCGGTAAGAAAACATGAGAATATCTACTCCATACACTTTCATAAACGCTTTATAATATATTATTAATGCATAACTGAATATGTAGCATTGAATCTATTACAATTAATTAGCCTCTTTACCCTACGAAAGATTATGAGAAATGCCTTAAAAAGCAATGAGAAATACTTTGTTTTGTGGACAAAATGCTGGTAATACTATGAGAAATACCCTTTCCTCTTTTATTTCTCATAGTGTTATATAACTGATTTGAAGATGGTTATCACATATATTATGAGAACATGAGAAATGAAAATGAAAAATCATTTGCAGTATGCGTCGTAATGAACGGCACTTTTCCTATATTTTCAGAATCCGCAACAAATCGCATCAGAATATTGGACAATACGAATCACAATGTATTGATTGGTAACTATATGCCGTGAAACAAAAACAATAAAAACGAGTATAGTACATATAGAAATAGAAAAACAAAAAAATGAAAAACTTTTGTTTTTCTATTTCCTATCTTGGTTCTTCGTCAAATTTGGTGGTACTTCTTCTATTGTGAATAAATA
>NZ_QSUR01000088.1:0-1626 GCF_003439055.1 Bacteroides sp. OM05-10AA | reverse complement strand
TATTAAAATAAAAAGGCTAATGATCCCTTTTTAGTCATTAGCCTTTTCCCATCTGTCAGGAAGCAGTTCCCTGTATTTTTCAATTGGTGTGTTCGGTTGCCATTCGGCTGTTCTGTTTATCACATCCGTGAGATACTCAAATAAATTCACTTTATGCATCCTACAAGTGAGTGCTATCGTATAGAGTATGGCGCCTCGTTCGGCCCCCTTATGGCTGCCGAAGAACAATGAGTTTTTTCTTGATAAGGATATGTACCGGTTCATCCGTTCAACCATATTGTTGTCCAGATAAGTGTCACCATAATTAAAGATGTCCACCACTGCATTCCACTCATTGCGAAGATAGGTAATGGCTTCCTGCAGTTCGCTCTTAGGTAATAAATCCCCCCGTTCTTCTATTTCATCAAGCACATCTTTTATTTCTCCGAGTATGTCCGGTGCATACTTTTTTCGATGCATAAGATTCTGTTCTACCGTCCATCCCTCAACCCCAATTTTATGCTTATGCTCGTTTTGATAAAGTGCGTTTATCAGCTCCACGATTCTTTTTGCATCCGGGTCCTTCTCACCGCAATCTATAAATTTCCGTTTTATATGTTGCAAGCACGGGATGCGTGTGATATTGGGATAAGCATCGCTTTCAAGCTTCCGGTAAGGTGAGTAGCCATCGCTTTGTATAATACCTTTGCAACTGCCTAATTCGTTAAGAATAACTCTTTCAGAGCGGGAGCCGTCATCATAGAGCAGGTATATCATCCTGGTGTTTATGCCGACAACCACCCAAAGGTATCCCTTCCTGACTCCTTTTCCCTTGCTGTTCTTTTCCGGGACGAGTATTTTGTAATAGGTTTCATCGGCTGCCTTATAAGGATCACTCAAAGCTGTCTGCCGGATGCACTTATAAAGATTTTCGAAGAGGCTTGAGGCTTTTTCTATCAACTTATGAGCCGTAGGTTTCTTCAGCGTAAAGCCATAACCCTCGAAGTAGTTGATGATTCTTTCAACAGGTAGCGATTGTATATAACGTAATTCCATCAATCCGGCAATAAATGAACCGTCATAGCTGGAATTCAAGAAGGCCGAAGCCGGTGTTTTTCCCTCAAACAGGCGACCTTCTTGCGTATAGGTGTGTATCTTGTAGACATGCTTGATGAAGCGCATGGGTATACATTCATAGCGGACGCATATTCTGGGAACAGTGGTAAACAACCGGGCCTTATTGATGTCAAAATCGGGATCATCGGGATAAACGACATGTTCTTCTTCCTCCATCTCATAATGCATGTCACGTTTGGCCCCATTGTTCTTTCTTGCTTTACGCTTATCTGCTTTTTCCGCTTCTATCTTCTGCTGCTCTTCTTCGGATATGGCAGATTGGGGAGCCTGTTGCTGTTCGGATGTGTTGGATACAAGTTTGGCGAGTCCCTTAGTAAGGCGCTGTTGCTTGCTAAGAGATTCGCCTTTTTGAAGGAGTGCCTCTTTAAGGGAAGAAACCTCCTTTATCAAAGCATCTATTTGGTCCAAGAGTCTGTTGTTGTCATCTCGTAATCCCTTGATTTGTTCCTTCAATAACTCTATGATCTCATCCTTTTTCATGGCATAAAGATATAAAAAATCAACAAATCA
>NZ_QSUR01000087.1:0-1632 GCF_003439055.1 Bacteroides sp. OM05-10AA | reverse complement strand
GTGCCTGTTGCACAACTTTATTTTTTAGTTATACTCTAATGGGTGTATATGTCTAAATTATGATTTTTATGAACTACTGAAACAATATATTGAAAAGACATACATAATTTCTCTCTCGCCAAACAAATACTATGGTTCTGTAAGTGGTTGTGGGTTGCTATTGCAACCTCTCCCACAGATTTATAGTACTTATGTTTCATCAGTTTCTTCAGGTTATATGCCATTGCTGCCAGCACCACATGCTTGTTGGCTAATTTAATTCCTCTTGTTCGCACTCTTCTCATAGCTCTGTAATCAAGCAACGTTCCCAATACGGGTTCTACTGTGCTGGAACGCATTTTCTTTTTTATTCGTCCAATACTACTATGTACTCTTTGGTATGAGCGATCATAGTATGGCCGATCCACGGTAGTCGATAATTCTTTAGCGTTCTGTTTCTTGCTTTTAATACATTGACTTCGCAATGGGCATCCTTTACAATCTTCAACCGAACTTCTGTATATTCGTGCTTCCTTCTGACTATTACCGGCTTTGTGTATGTATCTGAATGTTATTTTCTTATTCATTTTACATAAATAGTAATCGTTTTCGGCATCGTAGAGGAATCCTTCTCTGTTTGGTTTATAATTGCTTGTGCAGGGAATATATCCAATAATACCATTATCTTCCAGATATTTGAGAGCTTCTCCACTCGAGTAATTTGTATCAGCTAATACCTCTTTTATTTCTATATCATTACGTGAGAGATTTTCAATAGTTTGCCCCAATATATATGGCATGCATCGGCAGTCCTTTATGTTGGCATATAAGCCGAGTGCGCCACATATGATATGAGAGGATACATCCACGCTAATTTGAGCTAGATAATTTAAAGCTATCGGTCGTCCATGTTTAGTAGACAGCTTCGCGTCGGGATCCGTACGGCTGACGTGAATATTATTACTCTGCCTTCTTGGATCACAGGATGGAGGAGGATAATCACCGGATTGAGCATCTTCTGCTTCTTCTTGTTCTTCTGCTTCATTCAAGCGTTTATAATACTTCTGACCAGCCAATTTTACATTCCGCAAACTATTCATAGAGGCATTGGCTTTTATAAAAGCGCTGTCAACAGCTTGAATCCTACCGTCAACCAGTCCTGCATGTACACATAATTCCAGTATATGATTAAATACTTTTAAAAAAAGCTCTTCCCCATATAGTTTACGAGTGCGTGATAGCGTGCTATGCCAAGGTAAAGACTCATCAATATCATAATTCAGGAAATAAAGCATGTCCAGCCGCATACTGGCTTGTTCCACTATTTTACGGTCGGAAGCTATGTTTTCCATATAGCCGATAAGCATTAGTTTGAAAAAGACGACCGGATCAATGCTTGACTGACCTTCTTTCCCATAATAACATGTTGTATATTTACGGATAAAAGACAAATCAAGAATACTTTTCAAACGGCGATAAAAATTGTTTTCCGGTATACGATCGGATAAACTGAATGTGTAAAACAGTTTTTCTTCAAATGGTTTACAACCTTGCATAACGTTTCCTACTTTTGACTACAATATACTAATTATCACGGAAATAAACAAAGATTTTGAGATAATTGATACGATGATTGAGTTGTGCAACAGGCAC
>NZ_QSUR01000086.1:231-1757 GCF_003439055.1 Bacteroides sp. OM05-10AA | reverse complement strand
AATATAATCCCTTATGAAATAGTAAAATATTTAATGCGTCTGCCCTGCCCTTCCTACTACTATCTGTATCGTTCCACTCCAGTGAACAGGCTTGTGCACTAGAGTGAAAAGAACCGTCCACTCGAGTGGAACGATCTGTTCACTGGAGTGGAACGATACAGATGCAGGTAGGAAAATATACAAATGTCCGCTCTATATACTTTCAATAAGCACTGGTAATATATTGTAAAGCAGTGTATAGTCTGGTATTCTACTTGGTCTTTAGCTTAGAATCTGGCTTGATAATTTATAGGATAAATGGTTAAAATACTATGAGAAATACCTTGAAAAGGTATGAGAAATGCGTTGTTTTATGGACAAAATGCTGGTAATACTATGAGAAATGCCGTTTTGAATTTTTATTCTCATTGTGTTATATTGTTGATTTACAGAAAAATATTGTGCGTGTTATGAGAATATGAGAAATGAAAAAGAAAAATTGTTTCTAGTAGGATATTGGGGTTGTGCTTTTTATGCGATATGGACTGAATTAATTGATCTATCATGTTTTTCCTGTCAAAATTGTTTGTTTAATAGATATTTATTTCTACTTTTGTGATAACTTACTTTCGAGCGAAGGAAGTAGTTTTTTAATAATTTTATTGAGAACGGTTATTTGTTGCATTCTATATAAAAATCCGCTAATTTTTTACTCCTGAATGACAATGAGTGACAGGTCTCACGCACACTTTTGTATATGTTATGTTTATATACTTAAATGGGCGTGGGGCTATCACTTATGTTCAGGAGAGGGTCTTAGCGGATACCTTATATAGAGCGTAAGTAGATAGTTTCCACGCTCTCTTTTTTTATAACCCTCGCACCACCGGGAACTGATGCGGTAATAAACGCAACCTATGTACGGAGACTTTAATCGAATTGTTGTTCAGCTGACTCAGCATCCTGTTATGTACAAACCCCTCTCGGATTTAACCTATACGGAATGTGAACTAGCCTATGCTTTGATACGGGAGTTGATTGATTTGTCAATCGAAGGGGATTATACTTTATTGGACTATATCCAAATGGCCCGGCTGGAATACTATCTGGGTGAACTGTCTTGTAAGATAAGCTGTAGTAGGGAGGAGACTGCCCTTCATTATGCGGGCGCCCTTCATCTGTTAGAAAAAGGCGGCTTTGATTTGGGCATAAAGAAGTGGGTTGAACTTGTCAGCCTGCGAATAGAGAACTCTAAAAAAGAATGACATTCTGATTTTATAGTTAGAATCTGATTAGTACCCACTCTGTATTTATCCGATCTATACCTATGGAATAGTCAACCGTTAGACCGCTTAGAAAAAGTATTCTGACGGTTGATTCTAAATCCTCTTGCTTTTTTCTAATATCTATTCTCTTGTAGTTTTCTTTTTCGTCTTTTTCTTTTCATTCTCTTTTCACGCCTTTGCGCGCCCGCGTGTGATATAATAATGTGTATCCCTCTCGTCGTTTCCGCACACAATTTCCCCGTACTTAAAAAATATGTTCTA
>NZ_QSUR01000086.1:0-221 GCF_003439055.1 Bacteroides sp. OM05-10AA | reverse complement strand
TAAAAAATATGTTCTACAACATCGTTATGCATCAGCACTTTAGCAAATGTATTCAAAAATAATTAGAAAAAATAGTTTGATATATTTGGAGTGTATACGAAAAGGGCGTACTTTTGCACCCGCTTTCCAAGAGAAGAAAGCCTTGATAAATTGACTTCGTGAAAAAGTGGAATTATACTTAAAGAAAAGAACAAAAAACTTCCGAAAAAGTTTGGATTATA
>NZ_QSUR01000085.1:0-1847 GCF_003439055.1 Bacteroides sp. OM05-10AA | reverse complement strand
TTAATGTCACGACTTTCACCACTCTTCAGGAAAATACGTTCAAAGCCTTTCAACTCCTTCACCGGACGGGCAATCTCTGCATATATATCACGAAGATATAGCTGCACTGTCTCGTAACCGTCGTAGTTTCCTTTATTGGTAACAGTCACAGAAACCGTTAACTCACCGTTTTTAGGTAAAGTTTCCGAGCTAATCTGAAGATCACTATAAACAAAGTCTGTATAACTCAAACCATATCCGAACGGATACAGAGGCTCATTACTCTCATCCAGATAATTGCTGGCATAACGATTAAATATACGATTGTCAGGATCAGGACGACCGGTATTCAGATGATTGTAGAATAATGGTAACTGTCCCACCGAACGCGGGAAAGTCGTTGTCAATTTACCGCTTGGAGCTACCTTGCCGAACAGTACGTCAGCAACCGCATCCCCCGTTTCACTACCTCCAAACCAGACATTCAAGATGGAATGTACATTTGTAGCCTCCCAGTTCAAAACCAAAGGACGACCCGTGAACAAAAGAAGTACGACAGGTTTGCCCGTCTTCACCAGAGCTTTTAATAAGTCCTGTTGAGCATCGGGTATCTCCAGATTGGTACGTGAAACCGATTCACCACTCATTTCCGCACACTCACCCAAAGCAGCTACAATCACATCAGCACGGGCAGCTATACGCAAAGCCTCATCCAATAACTGCCGGTTGTCTCCACGTTCAAGCGGCCGAATACCCGTAGCAGCCTTTTCCGTTTCTGCAGCATAATATATGTTACTGCCTTTCGCGTACAGTATTTCAGCCTTATCACCCGCTGCCGAACGGATTCCTTCCAGTAACGTTCCGTGCCGGGAAGGAGTACATGTCATACTCCACATTCCACACATATTATTACGTGCATCTGCCATCGGACCGATCAGGGCAATCTTTCCTTTTATGTCCAAAGGAAGCAGATGATGATCGTTCTTCAACAAAACAAAAGTTTCAGTTGCAATCGTACGGGCGGAAGAACGATGTTCGGCCGTATAAAGTTTTTCCCGGGTACGCAGAGTATCACAATATTTATACGGATCGGAGAATAACCCCAATTTATATTTAGCTTCCAGGACACGACGGCAGGCCGCATTTATCTGTTCTTCCGTCACTTTTCCTTCTTTCAGGGATTCTTCCAGTGTGTTCAGAAAACCACAGGAAACCATATCCATATCTGTCCCTGCCTGCAAAGCACGTATGGAAGCTTCTTTCAGAGGGGTGACGCCGTGGGAGGACATTTCGGCTATCGAATTATAATCTGTCACCAATAGTCCCCCGAAGCCCCATTCATCCCGAAGCAGATCGGTCAGTAACCATTTATTGGCCGTGGCAGGAATACCGTCGACGATATTAAAAGAACTCATGACACTACCTACACCGGCATCAACGGCAGCTTTATAAGGAGCCAGATATTCGTTATACATACGCAGGCGGCTCATATCCACCACATTATAATCACGTCCTGATTCAGACGCTCCATAAAGTGCAAAATGTTTCACACAGGCAAGTATTTCATCGTTGCCCTGCATATTGTTTCCCTGATAACCACGCACATACGCTTTAGCCATTAAAGAACCCAGGTAAGGATCTTCCCCACTCCCTTCTGCGATACGTCCCCAGCGGGCGTCACGACAAATATCGACCATCGGGCTGAATGTCCAGTTAATACCGTCTGCGCTGGCTTCAATGGCAGAGATGCGTGCCATACGTTCGACGGCCAGAGTGTCCCAACTGCAAGAAAGCGCCAATGGGATCGGGAAAATAGTTTCGTAACCGTGGATAACGTCTGCACCTACAAGTAGAGGTATTTTCAACCG
>NZ_QSUR01000084.1:0-2265 GCF_003439055.1 Bacteroides sp. OM05-10AA | reverse complement strand
CCGGCCGTAGCGGAAAAGCCGGAAGAGTTGCTCACAGGGAAGATCATAGTATCGGACAAAGGCTCTCCATTATCCGATACGGCTACAGAGATTTCAAAGTCTGTATCATCGACGGTTTCAATCTCCATTGCATAAGAGAAGCTATTTTTCGTATTAGTGGGTATCGTACTCTCCTCACTGGTATATACGGTAAGATTATCCATTCTAATGGAGAATGTGCCACTTGTAGCCGTAGCATCACCATCATAAACTGAATATTCAAAAAGTTTATTGTTCGACCAGTTGGATGCTTTTTCTGAAAGATTATTCACACACATCAGCTTCACCTGCTCGCCTTCCGATGCGCACATGATATTGAAAGACACCGTTTTGGTTTTGATGGTGCCATCGGAGTTTTCAAGATAAACGGATAATTTGTATACACCCGTCTGTCCGGGGTGGTCAATAGAGAAATTCAAAGCGGTATCCGTATAGATAACGTTTCCCAGCACTTGTTCATACGCTTTGGCGTAGTTTTCTCCCTCAAGGGTGACTTTAAGTGTCTTGTTTACATTTCCGGATATATAGAGAGGAATAGAAATTGTCCCGGAATATAATGTCCACCACTGGAAAGTATCAGCCTTGACAGACAATGATGTCATCGTTACATTATAAGTATAAGCCGGAGTGGCCTGTCCGGTCACTTCACCGGTTATTTTAACCATGATTGAGTTGGCCCCATTCGCAAGATACTCGGCTATATCAACTTTTGTGGCAGTAATGGAGTTAACCATCAGGGTTTTTATCAGGGTATAGTCTGCACTGACAGAGTTTTTTATGAATATCTCACACTTGCCACGTTCTCCGGTATTCTCGTAAGGATCATTATAGCTGTAACGTTCCTGTGAAATGAATGTGAAATTTAATACGCAAGGTTCACCCTTTTGTGAAGTAAAGGACTTATCACCATTATTTTGGACACGGATATAGTATTGAACTCCGGTTGTGGAGTCAAGACGCTGGTAGATATCGTTGACAGAATCTTGCAAACTGTCTATTTCTTCTGAATGAATTGCGATAACTTCTTTATCCGCATCGGTAAAGTCATTGGTAGATAAATCTTTTCCGTCCACTTTATCTACTTTTTCGTCAATAAGTTCCCGAAGTACGGTATCATCAAAATTTGTCTGATAATCTACCCATTCGCCATTTTTATATTGATACTCCTTATCTGTCTCTTTTACATAGACGACACAGCCTTCTGTCAATCGGTCGGCTGTAATGGCATTCCTTGCGTCAATAGTAGATACCTCCTTATGACCACCTTGACCATAAATAGAATAGTGCGTAGGATATACGTCTCTACTTGTGCCCGGAACAATAGGGGAATATACATTGGTTCCCTTCAATTCTTCACTCATTTCACCTCAATATTTAATACACCCGTCTGGATGCTATTTAAACGATAAATAGTGTAACTCTCTTTGTGACCGAAAGCGTTTGTAACTTCACGAGTTTCTTCTTTCCAGTCTGTATTACGCAATCCTCCAATCCAGAACTGAATACCGGATACCATAGATGTAGGAAGGATGTAATAAGGATACTTACCACCGGTACAATCGAAAACAGTAGAGCCTTGCGTCCGGCCAGCCCATGTGTTTGATAAAGACAAAATCTCATCATTTGTCAATGTTCCGCTTGCGGACACTCCGTAATACTTCTTCACCTTAAATTGTGCTGATACGGACTTTGTATATGTCTGTCCGCCTTGTATCGCTTTCAGAGTATAAGTTGCATCCGTAGCAACATTTGCGTATTGCTTTGCCCTGATTCCGATTAACAGTGATTCATTGTTGATTGATTGTGATTCAATATCCCGATCATAAGTCCATGACAGAGATATTGTTTGTGAACTGCCTTTCTCATAAGTTCCACCTCCTGATAGTGTCATAGTAAACGGAAAGACTTTCGACATGAGTTGTGAGACTTGAGAGAATAAAGTGGTATTAATTGTCCAACCGGAAGCTCCGGCAAGACGTACAAGCAAATCGTCCGTATCTGATATCTTATCTGCTTCGTCAGTTACGTTATCAAGTTCACCTAATGTTACCGCACCACCTGTAGCAGTACGCATTTCCTCAATAAATACATCTTCGTTCTCTTCTACAATACCATCCTCGAACTCTTCCGATAATAAAGACATCAGCATAGGTTCTACAACTTCTGTCTTACGAACAACCAAACCGTTATTAGCTTCAATTAGCTCTTTAGATATTAAACCTTTTA
>NZ_QSUR01000083.1:0-2697 GCF_003439055.1 Bacteroides sp. OM05-10AA | reverse complement strand
ATAACCATTTTTATAAAAACAGTCTGAAACCAACTTAAGGTGAGTCATGCTCAAGCCCTTCAGTCTTTCAGCAAACTCATTCCGATATTCCTCGGACAAACGATAAGAGCCGTTTTCGTAAACGATAAGTTTTTCTTCCGATAATTTCCTTAAAGTCTTTTCTTCAAGTCCCTCATAATCCCTCATTGCTATTTTGTGCAAAGCCAGCAATTCAAAGACATTAAGTTGCTCGGCGGCAGATCTATTGTCTTGTACCTTCCTGATGAAAATAACAAAAGCCGTATCAAGTATAGGAGCATTGAATGTGAGACTTACCTAATACGAGTCTGTTCCTGAATAGTCAGGCAGTGCTTCCCCTTCCATAATACAGTTGTAGAACATTTTTTCCACTCCTTGACCGGAACGCTCCACCAATCCTGTCTTCTGCAATACCTCGCTCATCAGTTTACTGCGCGGAACACTGTTCACTGTCAAAATGTTGTTCATATCCACTCCGGACGGAAAACCACCAGCATTGGTAATGGTTATACTATCGGGATATTGCTTGATGACGACATCGCTCTGAATCAACATTGAGCGGTGGCAGCAAACATTCAATATCGCCTCTCCGATTACCTCTTTGTTGAAAGATGGTATATCGAATATATAAGAGCCGTCATTGTAATACAGAAGCGGATTGCTGGCAGGCTGATTGATGTAATCCCATACCTTGTCAATCGTTATGAATAACAGCAACTGAAATTCTTTGCAAGCGGTATATTGTATCATCGAGTGATACATCCTGAACTCTACAACGATATTGTTCTGAGGGAGATATTTCCGTATGGCTTCGGATTTCCCAAGCAGAATAAGTGCCGCATAATTCTATTTCCCGTCCTTCAACAAATCCAAATCAGACAGCACTTGTTCGTCGGGATAGTTTTGAAACAACGGATTTTCCTGCTTTCGCGCATATTGGGTTTTCATTTCCGCTATGGCCTCCTTATCCAAATCCTCTATAGTAAGCCCTTCGCATATCTTGGCTGAAAAATCCGGTTCCTGTTCAGACAATATCCTGAAAATATCGGCATCGGACATTGCCCGCAGGCTTTCCCCTGTACGCATAAGAGGTACTCCCTCAAATCTCAACAACCTACCTACGGGACGAGATGGAACAGATAGTACAAGCACACGCACCGTCTTCGTAAAGTTCGGTAGCTTCTATCCTTATTCCTAATCTTTCGTAGATTTCATCTGTGAGTTCTCCCACTTCGTTTTCTGCAAAATCCGAACCGACAACCGCATGGAGCATATACCATTCCTAATACCAATCGTCCACCCTTTTCATTCGCCAAGGCGACAATACACCCCAATACACACCGCCGCCTGTCTTTCAGATCAACATGTTTTCCTCCGGCAAACGTGTAATTATGCTTTGCCTCCTTAAATTCTATATGGTCTTCGCTTTCGCCTAGCTTCTGTAATTCTGCAATCGTAATCTCCAACAAGGTAAATCCAACCCTAAAAGATACAAATGGCTATTCCGATAGAAACGAAAATTGTGCAACACAATTTTATGTCAGTAACACATGACAATGTAAAATAAAAGGGGAATCCGCGCTAATAAAAAGGGATCTGCACGGAAGAGAACCCGACCGAAGCCAGCTCCCTACACTCTTACGCTTAATCCGTTACATCAAAGAAATAACTTAGCTCTTCATCTTTCAGGTTCTCCATCGCATATTGGTCGGTCTGTTCCTCAAGGGTATTGTAGAGTTCCGCGAACTCCGGTCTTTTTTCGTGGTATTGCCATATCTTACGGTTAAGCACCAATACCAGTTCGGTTAGAAATTCGTAATCTTCTTTCCACTCTTTGAAAGCACGATTGAACGTGTACTGAATAGCCGAAAGGCCAAATCGCTCTGCTAGCGAAAAATCTTCCCAAAACTTTGTTTTTACTTCGTAACCGTTTTCTTTCATAAATTCTCTGAATGTCATAATGCTTAAATTTTAAGATTGTTTTTTGTTTTTCCCTCTTGTAGCATCTACTACTTTCGGGCTTGATTTAATTATGTCGTCTCAAAAGGTGTCATGGCTCCTTATGCAAGGTTTCACGGCTAAATACGACCTCTGTGAAGCAGAAAGTGGAGATTTGGCTGTGAACCCAAGGCTATGACCTTGCAGACAAGAGAGACATGACAAGCACCTTTGCGACACAATTCACACCAGATAGCCCGAAAGGGATATGCGGAATAATGGAGGAAGTAAGAAGAAGGCTAAAACAGGGAAAGGTAAAACCGAGGATATGCCGCCAAAGCACATAGCCCAAACAACGACTGGTGAAAAGAGACAGAACTGAAAGGACAAAGTAATGTCTCCTTTAACAATTTTGCTGGCCAAAAGAAAAATAGGTATGGCTTTGGGAGCTTATAAAAGCCGTTTAGTTTAGAACTTGAAGAGATATACAAAAAACAGACTAAACTTTATTATATTTGCAGTGTGCTTCGAATATCATCGTATGATGAGAACGGGATTGTTTTTCTTTCCGAGGGACAAAAAAATTGGCCTAAAAAACATCAAGGGATAGACCTTATATTTGCTCTTTTTATCTTTTGGATAGCAAATTTTTGTCCCTAGTTTGTCCCCCGAAGCATTTCATAAAAACATAATATATTAAATATCAATCTATTACAAGTCAAAAATGATACAAAACATTTT
>NZ_QSUR01000082.1:1735-2817 GCF_003439055.1 Bacteroides sp. OM05-10AA | reverse complement strand
CCAAAGGGGGAGCGACCAAACGGCAGCTTCACTCAATGGAGTGTTACGCCGTTCGGGTTCGGAAGAAATTTTGCAGGGTTCGAAAAACGGTTGTGTGCTTATTCGAAAAAAAGTTTATGGTGTGGGCGCTCGTCGGGACGGGTGGTCCCGCCCCTTGCCGCTGGGCGCTCCCCGACCGATGATTTTTTAAGTAGTTGATTATATGCCGTTTTTAGGGTATAATAAGAACTTAAGAAATAGAATAAGTTAAGTAGTTGATACTCAATATAGGGTATTTTCCATATTGGAAAATCTGATTTTCCATATTAGAAAGTCACTCTTTCCTATTAGATGTTAAAAAGGAAAATATATTTTGCTTTTTTATTGTATTAATGGAAATTTAAATATTCCTTTGTGGAAAATCAAATTATACTTTTTCACCGATATATAGAAAGTCAAATTTGCCTAAATAGAATGTTTATGGAAAATAAGAAAGTACTCAAATTAACCGATTTTCAAAAAAACGAAGAAAACCCCTTTATGAAACAAGCAATTGAAGGGATTGAAAATCACGTTGTTAAGAAATACAAAAGTAGTACGGGAAGTGATAAAAAAGCTGTAGTTGCTGTTGCTGATACAGATACAGGAGAAGTATTCAAAACCTCGTTTATCCGACAAATAGAAGTAGATGAAGAGCAATTTGCAAAACTATACCTTGCGAATTTTGCCGCTTTTTTCAATCTATCACAATCAGCTATTCGGGTTTTCGGGTATATTCTAACTTGCATGAAGCCTAAGAATGATATGATAATTTTCGATAGGCGAAAATGCTTAGAATACACCCAATACAAATCAGACAAAGCCATATACAAAGGATTGGCAGAGCTCGTACAAAGTGAAATCATAGCAAGAGGTCCAAACGAATATAATTGGTTCATTAATCCGTTGATTGTCTTTAATGGGGATAGGGTTTCATTTACAAAAACATACGTTCGGAAAAAGACTTTAGCTGCCCAAAAGAAAGAAGAAGCAGAGAAACGACAGTTATCACTTGGTTTTGATGAACTGTAACACTCCATTGAGTGAAGCTGCCGTTTGGTCGC
>NZ_QSUR01000082.1:0-1725 GCF_003439055.1 Bacteroides sp. OM05-10AA | reverse complement strand
CATTGAGTGAAGCTGCCGTTTGGTCGCTCCCCCTTTGGGGGCGGGGGGGGATAGATAAAGTTCCTCTATGTAAAGTTATAATGGGGGATGAAAGGCAAGGTTCGCTAACCTTACCCCGATTGTTTATGCTTCCCAGCATTCAATCTATCCCCGTTTATGGGTTTCTCTTTCACCCTACAAAGATAACCTCATGGGGGAAAAATGTCCAAGAATATGGGGTAAAAACTATCAAGTCGGTAGAAAATAAGTATCTTTGAAGTACATTTTTAGTAGAGGTACTGGTATGCCTAGACGAAGCAGATAGGCAAAAATAAAGCCGCTGGGGATGTCGGATGTCCGTCAATTAACTCCAGCGGCTTGTATTTTGGTAACTCTCCCGTATCGGTCAGCTACCGTTTGGTCAGCAACAAAGGTAGTACTTTATTGTCGCAAATCCAAATGTTTTCCCCTTTATTTGTGCATTTACAAAACATTCACTAACTTCGCACCTATGCAGTATGGTGATAGCACACTAGCACCCTAAAGGGTACGTGTGTAAGGGGACAAGCCCCCTTAACCCCCTGTCAGCCGGCTGTCACCGGCTGTTATCGATTGTCACAAAAATGTTAACTTATGGGAGCAACAAGTATTCATGTACAAGCAGTGAAGCCGGGGAGCGAGATTCACAACTTTAGGGAAAAAGAGTTGGACTATGTTCGTCCGGAACTTAGTCATTTGAATGAAAGCTGGGTTGGAGATAGCATCTCCCATCGGCTGGAGAGTGCGAAACAGAGATATTTCGATACGGTTGGGCAGAAGATGCAGACTAAAGCAGCACCCATACGGGAGGGGGTAATAGTAATCAAGCAAGAAACCACCATGCAGGAACTCCAGCAATTCGCTGCGGTCTGCAAGGAACGTTTCGGTATTGAAGCGTTTCAAATCCATATACACAAGGACGAAGGATACATGAACGCAAAGCAATGGACACCTAACCTTCACGCCCATGTAGTTTTCGATTGGACGCAGCCGAACGGGAAGAGTGTGCGTTTATCGCGTGATGACATGGCAGAACTCCAAACCATAGCATCTGAAGCACTGGGCATGGAACGTGGTGTTTCTTCTGATCGCAAACACTTATCGGCTATGCAGTACAAGACCGAATGTGCGAAAGAACAGCTTCAGGAACTATCCAACGATATATCCAGTGCGTTAGACAAGCACAAGGACGTGCAAAACCAGCTTCTTCAGCTTCAGAAAGAACTACGTTCCATTGAAACAAAGAAAAACGTCCAAAAACTCATTTCTAAGGCTTCAGAGAAGTTTTACGGCTTGATAGGGAAAACGGTTAACGATAGGGAAAAAGATGCCTTAAAAGCCAAAATAAAGGCTTTAGAGGGGGAAAATGAACAGCTATCCGATAGACTGGGAAAGGCTATACTTGAAAAAGAGCGAAACGGCACAAAGGTATTCAAAGCCGAGAACGACAAGGAGTATTATAGACAGCAAATGGACAATGCAAGGACAACCAGTAACCGACTAAGAACGGAGAACCAAGAACTAAAGACCGAAACCAAGGAATTGAAAAAAGAACTTGGTAAGATGAAAGACTTGTTCAATTCCGAACAACTGGAGGCTTTAAGGCATCATTTCCCAAACATATCAAAAGCTATGGAAGAGGGGAAAGACCTACTCAAGCAAATCACCAGAAGCAGAGGTTTCGGCATGGGTATGTAACCCCCCCCC
>NZ_QSUR01000081.1:0-3470 GCF_003439055.1 Bacteroides sp. OM05-10AA | reverse complement strand
TGGTTATGAAGAGTTGGAGATTATGTAATGTTAGATTTATAAATAGTTGTAATATAGCATTTAGATTATAGATTTCTTTGCATAATATTGTCGGGGGTAATGTTGCTCCCACTAATATTATATATATGAGTCATATTAATCGAACATTACCTCAAACGACTCAAGTCAGTCGTTTGATTGAAGAAGCTACGTGTTACCTTCATCAAAAGGGCTTGAAAAAAAGTACTATTAAGTCTGTGACAGACACATGGAAAATGTTGATTCCATATATGGAAGAACACAATATCCAATTTTATTCATCTCAAATAGGGGAAAAGTATATTGCACATAAACTTGAGAAAGTTGGAATAGACTTTTCCTATGAATGGGGACAAACAGTAAAATCAAGGATTGGATGGCTGACGGAGTATATGCAAACGGGAGTAATAAAAAAGAGAATAAAATTATCCCCGTCCTTTGCCAGTGAAATTGGTCGGCATCTTTTGAACTTTTTGTACCATAAAACGAATAGTGGACGGTTCTCGAACTATACGATAGAGCATGATAGGTATTATCTATCCATATTTCTTGATTATATGAACAAGCATGATGTCATTCGATTATCTTCTCTAACGATTGAAGTTATCAACAACTTTTTATCCTCACTTGACATTAGTAAGAAGTCTCTCCGACATCATGTAATCAGAGAATTGCGGCTTTATTTGCGCTATTTGCATGAGAATGACTTGATAGCAATAAATCTTTCTCGTCTGTTGCCAACAGATGCATATAGGCAAATGGAGCGGTTACCATCTATATATACAAGAGAAGAAATCAACACCGTCTGTTCTTCTATTGACAGGTGCGACCCATTAGGGAAAAGAGACTTTGCCATATTAATGCTCTTATCCAGATATGGATTGAGGGCATCAGATATATGTGGCTTGACTTTCAGTAATCTGAATTGGGATGAATGTAACATACACCTTACACAATATAAGACAAAAAAGCCGATAGAGTTGCCATTGACAGGAGAAGTTGGAGAGGCTATTATAGACTATCTTCAGTCAGGCCGACCTGAATGTGACGATTGCCATGTATTTGTTCAGGGAATATCTCCGTTCAGACCAGTTACGACAGAAGGAGTGTATGAGATCGTAAAGAAAGTATTCCGTAATGCTGGTATAGATACCTCCGGTCGAAAGCAAGGACCACATGCGCTTAGACATAGTCTTGCAACTATCTTATTAAAAGAAAAGGTTGTTTTGCCTGTAATAACGGGAATCCTCGGTCATAAAGATAGTGAAAGCACAAAGCTGTACCTTCGGCTTGATATTGAAAGTCTGAAGCAATGCGCTCTTGATGTGCCACCGGTAGCAGATGGATTCTATATGCAAAATGGAGGGCATTTCTATGAGTAATCTACTTTTTGAGAGCATTATGGCTCAGCATTTTACTGAGTTCATAAAACTGAAAAGAAATCTGGGGTATAAGTATAGCACCGCAGAATATCTTATTAGAGAATTTGACACATTCCTCGTACGCAAAAAGATTACATATCCAATATTGACAAAAGAAATCTTTGACGAATGGATGACAAGGCGGAAACATGAATCAGGTTCGACATATAAAGGACGTTGCACCGTAGTCATGCAGTTCGTCCAATATATGTCAGATATTGGCAAACCATGCTATATTCCAAGAATGCCCAATATAAAAGTAAATGGTTTTACAGCCCACATCTTTACAGAAGAGGAAATAGACCGTTTCTTCACTGCATGTGACAACCTTATTTTACACAGTCTGAAAATGAATTCGGCAATTATTATGCTTCCTGCCATCTTTCGTTTGTTGTATGGAACCGGCATAAGGGTAACAGAAGCTATCCGTCTGAAAAACTGTGATGTCAACCTTGAAGAAAAATATATAGTCCTGCACGATACAAAAAGTCGTAAAGACAGATTGGTTCCCATCTCAGACTCCGTGGCTACTGTATGTCGTGAATATAAGAGTTATCGGGAGCGGCTGCCTATAATCGCGGATAAGGAGTATTTTTTTCTTGCTTTATCTGGAAAACCATGTGCGAGTGACGGCACAATTTATTTCTGGTTCAGGACAATACTCAAAAATGCTGGCATACCTCACAATGGTAGACATCAAGGACCACGTGTGCATGATCTCAGACATACCTTCAGCGTACACTCATTGATGAAAATGCATCATGAAGGAGGCGACCTATATTGCTCGCTTCCAATACTCTCAACATACTTGGGACACAGTTCGATACAGTCTACAAATAACTATGTAAGGTTATGTGAAAGTATGTATCCGGACTTGATACAACGCATAGATATAGAAAGCATGAATGTCTATCCAAATCTATACAAAGATGAAACCGACTGATTTTAGTAAGTATTTATCGGATTACTTGAGTAAGTATCTCCCGGGAGAAAGAGGTATGAGTCACAATAGCATACTGGCTTATCGAGATACTTTCATACTACTGATACGGTATTACAAAGATGCAAAACACATCTCTGTTAATAAGCTGACTATGGATAAGCTGACACGGAAAGATATCGTGGCATTCCTTGATTGGCTCCAAAATGAAAATAAATGCTCGGATAGTACAAGAAATGCAAGGTTGGCTGCTCTCAGATCGTTCTTCTCGTATGTCGGATATGAAGATCCCACCTTCTTGAATGAAGGACTGAAAATCCACACAATACCACTAAAAAAGACAGGGAGAAAGTCTATTAACTACCTCACGGTTGATGGAATCAGGCTTTTATTGAAACAGCCTAATCTTCTGACAAAAAGCGGAAGACGTGATATGGCACTGCTATCTCTCATGTATGATACAGGCGCAAGAGTGCAAGAAATAGCTGACTTGACCGTTGAATGTCTTCGGTTGACAAAACCTTATACGATAAGAATGATGGGAAAAGGGCAAAAAGTCAGAATAGTACCATTAATAGAACAGCAAGTCCTACATTTGCAAAGGTACATGGCTGATGAATGTCTTTTTGATTCTAAGAAAGCAAAGATGCCATTATTTTCAAGCGGATGTGGCAGAAAACTGACACGTAGTGGTATCTCTTACATACTAAATAAATATGTATCAAAAGCAAGAGTTGAGAGTGCAACGCTGATACCCGAAAAGGTTTCTTGCCATTCTTTACGACACTCAAGAGCGATGCATTTGCTTCAGGCAGATGTGCCTCTGATATATATCAGAGACCTACTTGGACACGAGTCAGTCGTTACAACGGAAATTTATGCAAGAGTTGATTCAAAACGTAAACGGGAAGTCATAACAAATGCTTTTGTTCCAACATCTGAAGAACCAAATGAACCTGTTTGGCTAAAAGACACGAATCTACTGGATTGGCTTAAAAGCCTATAAATTATGTAGAGTAAAATGTAGAAAGGACCGGGCTGCTAATAGTACGGTCCTTTCTCTTTACATAATCTCCGACTCTTCATAACCA
>NZ_QSUR01000080.1:0-5410 GCF_003439055.1 Bacteroides sp. OM05-10AA | reverse complement strand
CCTGTCAATACTTTTGCAGGGCAGTGCTTTTTAATGCGTCTGCCCTGTAGTAGGAAGGAATGAAAATGATTAAGGAAAAACATAAAGATATAAGGTGAATGATACACAGGAAAGCAGTAAACAATAGGAAGTTGATTAATAAACGACATAAGGAAAGGAATAATCGCAAGTCCGGCGATAGTCCGGAAAAAGCTACAGCCATCATGCATGAGAAATGAGCAAAATAGATAAAAGGAATATGAGAATAAGATGAGAAATGATTTAAAACCTATGAGAAATGCATTATTTTTAGGTCTAAATGATGGAAATACTATGAGAAACACCATTCTACAGTTTATTTCTCATATCATTATATAATTGATTTACAATTAATTGCCATATCGCTCATGAGAACATGAGAAATGAAAATGAAAAATCATTTGCAGGAGAACTTGAATTCAACGAAAGGTTATTTTTTAGGAAAGAGCAAAAAAGAAAGAGATAAATCAGGAATCCGGCCGAATCCATATACCGTATACCGACCGACCGAGCAAAATTCCTTTTCAGTTGTTATTCATATATATCATAGTATACACAATAAAAGTCAATATCATGGAGAAGAATATTTTTCAGTTAGATAATGAGCAACTCAAAGAAATTGCCCGTTCATTCAAAGCAAAAGTAGAAGAGGGATTGAACACAGAATATGCAGAGATACAATGCATTCCAACTTTTATCACTCCGAAAGCAAGTAGTATTAATGGTAAATCGTTAGTGCTTGATTTGGGAGGAACCAATTATCGGGTGGCAATCGTTGACTTCAGTAAAGTTCCTCCAACCATTCACCCCAACAATGGTTGGAAGAAAGACATGTCGGTTATGAAATCTCCCGGCTATACTCGCGAGGAGTTATTCAAAGAATTGGCAGACATGATTACCGGAATAAAACGGGAGAAAGAAATGCCAATCGGATATTGCTTTTCTTATCCGACAGAGTCTGTGCCAAGCGGAGATGCCAAACTCTTACGCTGGACAAAAGGAGTTGACATAAAAGAGATGATCGGAGAAGTGGTAGGGAAGCCTTTACTGGACTATCTAAACGAAAGAAATAAAATCAAGTTTACGAATATAAAAGTGCTTAATGACACCGTAGCCAGTTTATTTGCAGGACTTACCGACAGCAGTTACGATGCATATATAGGTCTGATTGTGGGAACAGGCACCAATATGGCTACTTTTATTCCGGCTGACAAAATTAAGAAGTTAAGTCCGTCACATAAGGTCGATGGATTGATTCCCGTTAATCTGGAGTCGGGGAACTTCCATCCGCCATTCCTCACCGCAGTAGATAATACGGTAGATGTAATCTCCGACAATCCGGGAAGACAACGTTTCGAGAAAGCTGTATCCGGCATGTACTTGGGAGACATTCTAAAAGCGACTTTCCCTCTGGAAGAATTTGAAGAAAAATTCGATGCACAAAAGCTTACCTCTATCATGAACTATCCCGATATTTATAAAGAAGTGTATGTGCAGGTAGCACAGTGGATATATGGCAGATCGGCGCAATTGGTTGCAGCTTCACTTACAGGGCTTATCATGTTGCTAAAGTCATACAATAAGGAGATAAGGAGAATTTGCCTGGTTGCCGAAGGAAGTCTTTTCTGGAGCAAGAACAGAAAAGATAAAAACTATAATATGATTGTCATGGAGAAATTACGGGAACTCTTCAGTTTATTTGGTTTGGAAGACGTAGAGATCGACATAAAAAGTATGAATAATGCCAATCTGATAGGAACAGGTATTGCGGCATTATCCTGACACGTTCCAATTTGTCATTGCACGGCAGGTCCTCAATCGGCCTGTTCATAAAAATTCGATGCTGTATCAAATTTACTGATACAGCATCGAACCTATTTCAGACTTATTAAATCCGGTTCAATATTTAGATAGAATATAGAACCTAAAGTAGCTATTATTTGATCTTCAGTGCAAAACCACCTCCGGGTGCCAAATGAATCTTCAACTTACTGTCATTCTTTATCCGGAAAGATTCACATTTATAATCACGTCCAACCCGGTGGGCATTCACTCCATCCTTAAATAATGTAGCATCGTATGTCTTGTCGCCCAAGAAGGAACAATCTACTTCAATGTCACGTGCCGTCCAATCGGTAATTCCACCTACATACCAGACATTTCCTGCCCGGCGCGCCGTTACGATGTACTCTCCCATTTTACCATCAAGCACGATACTTTCATCCCATACGGTTGGAATATTGGCAATAAATTCGGTCGATTCCGGTTCGCGCATATAGTTGCTTGGCGCATCGCACAGCATATTGAAAGGAGACTCGAATACCACATACAGAGCAAGTTGGCGACAGCGAGTTCCCTGGCTCATAGGTTCCGAGTTACAAGGATAATAGTTACCTTTCGAAGCATTACGCATCGCGCCTTGGGTGTAATCCATCGGACCGGAAACCTGACGGGTGAAAGGCAACAGTACGTCATACTTCACCTGATCGACCGAAGCCGGACTCCATTTCATCTGTTCCAAGCCATTAACCCCTTCAAAGTTCAACACATTCGGATAAGTACGATTCAAGCCGGCCGGTTTATGCGTTCCATGCAAATCGAGAATCAATTTATATTTAGCACACATTTCGGCAGCCCGATAATTGAATGCTGTCATATACTGATCGTCACGATCCATAAAATCGACCTTAAAGCCTTTGACTCCCATGTCGGCAAAATAACGGCAAACGTTCTCCATATCACGATCGAAGGCATAATAACCAGCCCAAAGAATGATACCTACATTTTTGGAAGCTGCATAATCTACCAGTTCTTTCAGATTAATATCTTTCACTACTTGCATCAAATCCGCCTGCAGGTTGACTGCCCAACCTTCATCAAGGATTACATATTCTATTCCGTTTGCAGAAGCGAAATCAATATATGCTTTATAAGTCGGATTATTTACTCCGGTGATAAAATCAACGCCATCCAAGTTCCAGTTATTCCACCAATCCCATGCCACTTTACCGGGTTTGATCCATGAAATATCCGTCAGACGGGAAGGAGCAGCCAACAAATAGCTCAAGTTGCTTGCCGCCAAATCTTTATCGGAAGTGGTAACAATGCTCATTCGCCATGGAAAACTTCGGGGTTTATCTACTTTGGCAATGTAAGCTTCACGCTCTTTCACTAACATCTGAAGTTGATTGTGTCCGCCCTGCACCGTCTTCTTGGGATAGGGAGCGAATTGACCCGTCAATCGGTTTTCCCCTTCAGCAGCAGATAAATAGAGACCGGGATAATTCTCCAAACCGGATTCTGTGATACAAATCTTGACACCTTCACCAGCATCCACTACTAATGGCAAAAACATCAAACGTTTTTTATTCAGTTTCGATAATCGATCAGTAGTATAAGTGTTCTCGAAAGAATTGAAATATTGGGATTCGTAATCACCGTCTTTCCCCGCTTTTACATACGGAACAGAGGCTACCATATCGGACGGGAAACGGTAATCTACAGTTTCATCCACTACATTGAAAGTTTTCTTCGACCGGCTGACAAAGCGATATGCAATACCATCATTGTAAGCACGAAACTCTACGTTCCAATCTTTCTTAAACCGGAGAGTCAGTTCATTATAGTAATCTCTTAGTTCGTTGGCGCGATAGAAAGGAGAAGGAATCATCTGATCTACTTTTTTCCCGGAAGTGCCGGCCAACTTTGCTTTCTCTCCCCAAACTTCTCCATTATCCAATGTCATTGAAATTGGAGAAGAAGCCAGTATCTGACGTCCGTCACAATGGATGTCATAAGTCAACTTATCACCGACGGTAATAGTTGTTTGGAGTTTCCCATCCGGAGAGTTCAAGGTAAATTGTTTTTGTGCTTGTACCGTAAGCGTACATGCGACAACACATAGAAATAATAAAATCTTCAGTTTTTTCATGGTTTTAATTATAGTAGTTATCAAATCATAAGAAGAATGATGCAAAAATAAAATAATATATTATAGTAACCTATATGAAAACTAAAAAACAGAAATGAAAAATGAATACGAGATTCTATCTTTTTCCTGTCAGAGATTTTATGCAATCGACTTCTTCCTGCTGAAAAGGTACTCCGTTAGAACGATAAATATCATGGAACCATAACTCCGGCTCTTCTCCCGACGGAATCACTTCATCCCAAGCAAAAATAGTATTTGTCTTTCCTGCAACAAATCCCCAATTAATAGCTCCGGTCTTTTCTTTTTTCATCAGAGGAAGGACATTGCAAAAACGGCTGTCATTGCGGCGGGCCATATATTCGGTACAGATCAACGGACGGTTAAGCATCTTTAGAAACTTGATGCACTCGGCATGCTGTGCCTCATTATCGTAATTATGATAAGAGATAATATCCGAATGATTCAGCATAAATGCATTCAGAACATTCTTGCGGGGAGAATTATAGTCCCAGACACCGGCAGTAATCGGTTGTGATGGTTTACAGTCGCGTACCCAGCGAAAAACATTGGTCAATAAAGACAAAGAGGTTTCCTCGTGTTTACTATTTCCGGGTTCATTATACAAATCCCACATCAATATCCGGTCATCATGAGCATAAGTGCGTACAATATCTTTGACATACTCTTGTAGAAAAGGATACAAAGTCAGTGTATCCTTGCGCAAGCTGCATGAAGGGTCCTGTACCCATCCGGAATTATGAACGCCTGGCTTCGGTTCTGGTTGTTTGCCATAAGCAGATTCAGCATTCCAACAGTCATCAAAGAATACAAACATAGGACGAATTGAGTACTTCTTACAAATATTCAGAAATTCATCCATACGTTTTTTCATGCCTTTTGCATCGTTTTTCCACACGACACTGCTTAAGAAAACCCGTAAGGTATTAAAACCCAGATTATGTGCCCATGACAGTTCTTTATCTATTTGTTTAGGATTGAAAGTATCCGCACTCCACATTTCTATCTGATTGATTGCTGTTGCCGGAATATAATTGCAACCTATCAGCCAATCCTGGTCGTCATACCATTTCTGTATTTTCTCTTCTGACCAACGATCATTGTTTGAGGAATTGCACTCCTGCGTACAAGCATTTATACATATCCCCACTAAAAAGAATAAAAATGCAACACTAACACACCATTTATTTTTCATGCTATTTCAATTGATTAATATACAAGTCTATTTATTTTAATTTTCACCTTTGAGTTATACTGTATCCATCATTCAGCTCTAAACCGCTTGGTTTGTACATCACGGGAGTTCGATCCTACCATGACATCAAATTCTCCTGGTTCATAGATATATTCCAAACCGGAATTATAGAATTTCAGATCATTTTCCGTGATAACGAACTTAATGTCACGACTTTCACCACTCTTCAGGAAAATACGTTCAAAGCC